>JBIKTK010000188.1:0-4032 GCA_044348125.1 Flavobacteriales bacterium
TTCGGTTGGAGCAGGCCCCCACGTTCGCGATGGGGGAGGCTTGGCCGGACACTTTGGGATGTGAAACCGATGCGCTGGGATGGTTGCCCGCTTGGGAAGCTTGGCCTTGTTTGGGTGCGGGTGAGTCGGGGATTTCCTGGTCGGACAGCGTGGAAGCTGGGGACTGTCCCGCGGCGTTCCAACTTTGGCGCACCTTGACCCTGTGGGATGCGTGCGGGAACACGCGGGATTCGGTATGGGTCGTGGCGGTGGTCGATTCGGTGGCGCCCGAGTGGGTGTCGGTGCCGGAGGACTGGACCTTTGACTGCGGGTCAGAGGTACCTGAATGCGGGGCGTTCCCGGCTGAAGCTGAGGACCTCTGCAGCGAGGTAACCTGGGGATGCAGCGATGTGGCCAGCGGAGACTTTTCTTGTTCCGGACTGGAAACCATCCACCGCATCCACATCGCAACGGATGCCTGCGGAAACAGCGTGGAGCACCTGCAGGTCATCTCGTTCCAAGACACCCTGCCGCCCATTTTGTCAACAGTTCCGGCAGACACGACCATCGACTGCCGGGAGGCGGCACCCGACTGGAGTCCCGGGGCCTTCGTCCCTGTGGTGAACTGCCCTTCCGACGAAGCCATCACGGTAACTTGGTTGGGCGACAACTGGTTATCAAACGATTGCCAAGACGGCATCGAACGGTCCTTCCGCATTGAGGATGGCTGTGGCAACGCCACAGTGCATGTGCAGCAGATCGCCCTCATCGATTCGGTTCCGCCGACGCTGGTGGATCCCTTGCCCGCACCGGCGTATCCCTGCTGGGAGTCGTTCTTGCCTTGCACGGACTTGTTCCCGTTGTTCTTTGACGCATGCCAAACCTATTCCTGGACTTGCCAAGACGTGGTGCTGACGGGCGATTGCGCCACCAATGACTGTTCGGTGGTCCAAACGTTCGTGGTCACGGATGCGTGCGGCAACGCCGCCACCTTTGAAACGGTCGCTGAGGTGGGGGCGTACGCCGATGCCCAGCCGCTTTTGCCCACCGGTTTTTCTCCCAACCAAGATGGTTACAACGACACGTACCGGATCCTGGGCATCGGGTTGGACGCATCGGAGGTCGCTTGCGATTGGATGGAGCCCAATGTTTTCTCTGTTTTCAACCGTTGGGGCAACGAGGTCTTCCGAGCAGCCGATTACCGGAACACCTGGGAGGGCACCAGCTCCAATGGCGATGCGCTGCCCAATGGGACTTACTTCGTGGTTTTCGAGTACCGAGGCCAAACGTTGAACACATATGTCGATTTGAGAAGATGAGAAAGTGGAGCGTTTTGGGACTGGGTTTGGCCTGCACCCTCGCCCTGGTGCACTTGGGGAAACTCCGTGCGCAGCAGGAGGTGATGATCAGCCAGTATCTGTTCAACGGGCTGCTGCTCAATCCGGCGTACGCGGGCAGTCATCCGTACCTCAGCAGTTCGGCGCTGCACCGCAACCAGTGGCTGGGAATGGAGGGGGCGCCGACGAGCCAGATTTGGGCGGCGGATGGTCCGATCGCGGGGGGGGCGCTGGGCATCGGCGGGCTCGCCCAGCGGGACCAAATCGGAATCAGCACGTCCTTGGACGTATCCCTGAATGTCTGTTACCGGATGCGCCTGCCGGTCGGGCACTGGGCTTGGGGATTGCGGGTCGGTGGGACGAATTACCGGGCCAATCTGGCGGATGCGGTCATTTGGGATTTGGGAGACCCGGCCTATGAAGCGGGGCTGGCCCAGGCGTTTGTCCCCAAAGTTGGAGTCGGCACGTACTACCACAACGAGCGGTTCTATTTGGGGTTGAGTGTCCCCGTGGTGTACGCCTTTGAGGAGCCGTTGCACGCGGGTGCGGGGACTTTGTTCGAGCCCCACGCGTACTTGCAAAGCGGGGCCGTTTTTCACTCCCACCGCAACCTCACCCTGAAGCCTTCCTTCCTCGTGAAGTACACGGAGGCGGCACCGATTGAGGTGGATTTCAACCTCCATGCCTTCCTGAACGAACGGTTTTGTTTGGGCGCGGGCTACCGCTCGGGGGCGATGTGGGTGGCGATGGCCGAATTCCAGTTGAACAACCATTTCCGCGTGGGTTACGCCCACGATTTCACCACGACGCCGCTGCAGTCCCTGCAATCTGGAACCCACGAGGTCATGCTGGGTTGGGATTGGGGTCCGAGTTTGGTCAAATCCCGATCTCCCCGTTACTTCTGATGGTTCGTTTCGGTTTGCCACGCGCGTTGGGCTTGGTGGTGCTGGCCGCATGCACCCTGAGTGGATGTGTTTCCCTCCACCGAACCGAAGGACGCGCCGCGTTCGACGCGTACCGATACCAGGATGCCATCGATCAATGGGGCACGGTGCTGAAAAAGCGTCCTCAAGATCCTGAGGCGCTCCGGGCGCTTGCGGCCTCGAATTTCATGATCAACCAGCACGCAGAAGCCTTGGGATTCTGGTTGCAACTCGACTCCTCCAGCGCTTTGACCCCGCAGGAGCGGCTGTATCGAGCGCAGGCCCGCATGGCCCTGGGCGACCACGCCACCGCCCTCCGGGACTTGACGGGTCCAGGCATGCCCACCGACTCCCAAGGCGCGGCTTGGGTGGCCTCGCTCCGAGCGGGATGCGAGGCCCATTTGGACGGCGCGCTGGCACCCTGGGACGTGCACATTCAGCCTGTGGAAATCCCGGGATTGGCCACAGCCGGTGGACTGGATCGCGCGGGCAATACCTGGGTTTTGACAGGCCAAACCCGTTCCCAACCGCTCAACGCCAGCGACCCATACACCGGATTGTCGCACGCCGACCTGTACGTCTGCACTGCAGCGGCCGATGGGCTGCGCTTCTCGGCAACGCCCTGGGACCTGCTCAATGCCCCCTCCCACGATGGCTATGCGGCCATCAGCCCGGACGAGCGGTTGGTGGCCTGGTCGAGAAACAACACCGGCACCGGGAAATCCCTTCGGGTCAACGCGGACCGCACTTCCACCATCCAACTCTATTTCGCCACCGCGGATTCGGCCGGCAACTGGTCCCGCCCCCTGCCCTTCCCATTCAACGAGGAGAACTTCAACTTCGCCCACCCGACCTGGCTTCCCGATGCCGCCGGCCTCATTTTCGCCTCAGACTACAACGGCCCGGGCGCACAGGGGGGAATGGACCTCTGGTTCACCCTTCGAAACGGCCGTTTTTGGAACGAGCCTGTCAACCTTGGTCCCGTCATCAATACCCCGGGCGACGAGCTCTTCCCCTACCTCCAGGGTACAGACTCCCTGTTCTTCTCCTCCAACGGCCATCCCAACATAGGAGGGCTGGATTTGCAACTGAGTCTACGTATACCCCACGAAAACACATCAGACTTCACCCATTGGGGTTCCCCCGTTCCACTGCCTGCTCCGCTCAACTCCCCGGCAGATGATTTCTGCCTTCGCTTGGACGGCCCATGGATGGGCAGCGGCTACCTCTCTTCAGACCGCTCGGGTTCAGACAAAATCTACCGGTTCACCCCTTCCTCCCCTCTCCCCACCGATTCCTTAGGCGTGGCTCCTGTGTCTTCTACCCTGGCTCAGGACGCGGTGGTGGCGCCTCCCAATCCTAACTCGGCAATTCAGCCGACCCTTCCGATTGTTCCAGACGTTCTTGCATCTACCCTTCTCGTTGAACCATCCAAGGATCCATCGGAAGTCCTTCGTGTTCCATCAGCCCCTGCAGTAGCCACCATCGCACCCGTTGACCCCAAAACTTCCAGGGTACCAGCCGACTTGACGGCCGACCCTCCCCAATCCACAGGCACCCCCATTCCATGGCCCAAGGATTTCGTTCTGCCCGAAATCTATTGGGATTTTGACAAAGCCCAAGTCCGGGACAAAGACAACCATCCCCTTTCTGACTTGGCCCAATTGCTGAAAGAGAATCCCCAATTCCACATCGAAATCCATTCCCATTGTGATTCCAGAGGCTCCACCCTTTACAATGTGGATCTCTCGCAACGGCGAGCATTCTCTGTACAGGCAGAACTCATCGAATTG
>JBIKTK010000189.1:0-4017 GCA_044348125.1 Flavobacteriales bacterium
GCGCGCGACCAGGGGATCCAGCCGCTGAAAAGCGGCCTCGGCAACCTGGTACTCCTCGTTTGCTTGGGCCCATTGGGCATCGATGCCGGCCTGGTCGGTGGACTGGGGGCGGACGTGGAAGAGGACGGCGCCAGGTCGGACGGCGGTGCCGGGCAGCAACGATGCCCCATAGGTTGCCACGGTGCCGGAAACCGGTGCCACCAGCTGGACCACGCGACCGGGGGCCTCCCGCCAGGTGCCCGCCAGCGGCAAGCCCTGGTACACGGTGTCCGGACCGGCAACTCCCAGTCCGAAGGGCATCGCCCAGGCCGCCTCTTTCGACAAGGCGACCTCCGCTTCGGGCACCTCCGCGTGCAGGGCCCGCTCGGCATCCCCATAGACTTGCAGCAACCCCGCGTCCACTTCCTGTCCCCCCCAACGGATGCGGATGCGCCAAGCCCCTGCACGCTCCGCGGTCCAACCCCCTTTCCAAATCCCCGCCTGGGCGGCTGCCCCGGGCACCGGCTCCACCTGGCCATCTGCGGCCACGAGCGCCAGCTCCAACCCGTGCAACGCCGCCGAATCCACCGGGACGTGCGGGGCCAGTGCCGCGACATGCACGGCGAAGGTGACCTCCTCGCCTGCCGCAGGCACCTCGTAATCCACGAAGAACTCATGTTCCCCGCTCCAAACCGACTGCCCCAGCCGGGGACGCTCTCCGTGGCCGTGGTCATGCCCCGCCTCCGGCGCACTGCATCCCCAAGCCGCAACCAACACGATGCCCATGCCGATGCCGACGGCCGTTCGGGCAAACCATTGAAAAAAGTCAGAACGAATGGGTTTCATGGGAACATGTGTTGGAGGATTTGGCCTTGCAACTGCAGCAGGTCCACATCGAGTTGAATGAGGGCGTCTTCGAGGGACCGGCGGGCTTCCAACGCGGTCCAGAAGGCGGGAAAGGAGATGCTGCCTGCCCGCAAGGCCGCATCCAAGGTCTCTTCGGTGTCATCGGCGTCGAGCTGGCGGGCGAGTTCGTGGCGCGTCGCACGCAGGGTCTCGTAGGCACGCAGGTCCCGCTGACGACCATCCACCAGGGCCCGCCGGGTGGCTTCCCACCGGTCCTGGGCCTGCAACTGGGCGATGGTGGCCTGCTCCACGCCGGCTTTTCTGCCGGCCAAAGGCACCACCACACCCGCCATCGCCCCGCGGTACATGGCCCCGGGGACGCCCTGCTGGTTCCAGCCGAGTTCCCATTGGGGCAGGGAGGCTCGTTGTTGCCAGTCCCGCTCGTGCTCGGCCGTCCGCAGCGCGAAGGCGGCGGCTTCCCACCGGGCATCCACCTGGGACCAAGCCGCCGCCGAGTCGGGCAGGGGCAACGGTCCATCGGCCCAGCTGCGCTCGGGCAGTTCCACCTGCTCCCAATCGGCATAGGCCACCCCCCCGAGCGAGCGCAGCGCGGACATGGACCGCTCCCACGCCGCCGCCAACCGGTCCACCTCAAGCGAAGCCTGGGCCTCCTGGAAGGCGGCGGCGGTCGCTACGGGCCGGGTCTCCAGACCCGCCTCGGCCCGGTCGGCGTACCATTGGGCCCATCGGCGCGCCCCCGCCAATCGTTCCTGGGCTTGCTCCCATTGACGCTGGACGCCCCAGGCGAGGATGGCTTGGTCCCAGGTTTGGACTGCAAACGCCTGCAGGTAAACCCGGACCTCCGCCTCCGACCCCTGGACCGTCGCTTCCCGCAATTCCGTTCGGATCCTACCCCCTCCGGGCATCCACCCGGACTGGGACACCTCCCATTCGTGGTAGCGGTCCCCGATGTCGGACTGCGGCAGGTAGTACCCCTTCGCCGAAGTGGGCGCCCAGCGCGTCCGCTCCGTGACCTGGGCACGCATCCGCTCCGCCTCTCGCCCCATGGCCAACGCCTCAGGATGCGTCGCCAACATCGCGCGGATCAACCCATCCAAATCCCGCTCCCCGCCCACTTGCTCCACCGGCCGCTGGGCCGCTGCTTGCGGGAACCACCCCGCCGGGCCCAACCAGGCCCAACATCCCAAGAAACAAGCGACCCAGCGCTTGCCCCTCACCATAGTTTTGTTTTGCATGTCAATGTTCTGGAAATGAAACCATGGGACACATCGCGTGCGTCCGACTGCCCAGGTTCCTGCCTGGCGCGCTCAAGGTTCAAATTCCAGAAGGGGGTCCCCGCTCCAGCCGTGCCGGATGAAATGCCCGTCCCTGCACCCAATCGTCGGGCTGTGTCGGACGCGCCGCCTGAAAGTCACAAACCATTGACCCCATGGGCACCTGAAGCCCGGGGGCAGCAGGCAAGCCATCTCCCGCCCCATCGCCATCCCATGCCGCATTGCGCCCGGCGGTAAACCACTTCCAAAGGCCTTCGTGGTGGTGATCATCCTGCACATCCTCCGCGTGGTGGGCGAGCCAATGACACAACCAGTGCTCCCCATCCTCGTGGTGGCCTCCCCCTCTTCCTTCCCCCATCGAATCCGGTGCGTGGGGCGCAGACCAGCCCCAAGGATGGGCGTCCACATGTCCCCATGCGCCGTGGTGGTGAGGCAGCGCGTCGTGCACGATGCTCAACAGCATCGCAGTACCAACCAGCAAAGCAACTGCCCATCGGAACCCACGCATGAACGAAAGGTACGATACTGTCCTGAAAAAGTGTGTATGACTTGACAAAAAAAACAAGAGGTCTGTTCCTTCGGTGCGAGAGGAAAAAATGCACTGAAAATGAAGAAACAGACCCTTGAACTGAATCAAGACCAAATTATTGCAGCGCTTTCACTTATGCAAGAGCGAGGATTTGATCGGAGCAGTTTGATGAAGATGACCCTGGAGGCGATGATGCGTGCTGAGCGCGACATCCACAACGAGGAGGAGTGCGATTTGGGTAATGGTTACCGTCCGCGCCGCGCGTTTGCCCTTGGAAAAACGCTTGAACTCCAGGTTCCGAGAACGCGTTATGGCAACTTCAAGCCCTTATTGCTGAGTGTTTTGAAGGACCAGGACGAGGAGATGCATCGCCTTTGCCATTCGCTCTACACGAAGGGCCTGACAACGGAACAAGTGGGCGATGTCTTCGAGGAGCTCTACGGGCACAACTATAGCAAGCAAAGCATCAGCCGGATGGCCAGCGCGACGAAGGAGGAGTTATTGGGCTGGCTGGATCGTCCGCTCGACGCGGTGTATCCAATGCTGTTCATCGATTGCACGTTTGTGCCTGTTCGGCGGGACAAATCGGTCGCAAAGGAGGCCTTTTACACGGTGTTGGGTGTTCGGGCAGATGCCACACGTGAAGTGTTGACTATCGTGAACACGCCCACAGAAAGTGCGTCGGGTTGGGAAGATGTGCTACATGGCCTCAAGGCGCGAGGCGTGTCAAAAGTGCATTTGATTGTGAGTGATGGGCTGTCGGGCATCGAGCACGCGACGGCTCGTCAGTTCCCAGGTTGCAAGCACCAGCTGTGCGTCACGCACCTCAAGCGCAACCTGTTAAACCGCGTGCGTTCGAACCGGAAGGAGGCTCTTGCACACGACTTGAAAGAGGTCTTCCAAATCGAAAACCCTGCTCACACACCTGAAGCAGCTCTGCAAAATTGGAAGCGCTTTTGCTTGAAGTGGGGCAAGCAATACCCCGCCATTCTGAGGATGGGCGAGGATCCACGTTACGCATTGTACTTCACCGTGTTCGATCTCCCACCGAGCGTCCGACGTATGACTTGGACCACGAACTGGGTTGAGCGGCTCAACCGCGACTACAAGCGTGTTTTGAAAATGCGTGGAGCATTGCCGAACGATACCGCGGTCATCTCGCTGATGGCCAATGTTGCGCTGACGAAACGACGATATGACCACCCGGTCCACAACCTCAAATCGGCACCTCAATTTCCTTGGATTGGAACGTTGAAATGAAACTCAAATGTCAATGAACTAAATTAGCCCCTACGTACTGGAGAAACTGACCTCGCCATACACACTTTTTGGGACGCTACCAAGAACTACGCAAAAGCCCATCAGATA
>JBIKTK010000332.1:0-4016 GCA_044348125.1 Flavobacteriales bacterium
ATCCGGGTTGCGCAGGGTCAGCGTTTCTCCCGAGGACAAACCGAAGTTCGTGTGGGATGGTGTTGCAGGTGGTTCAGCCCCCGGCGGGGCGAGTGTGGTTTGGACTGCAGCAGAACCCATCCCAAGAGCCAGCCGAACATTCCCTGTCAAATCGGACGAATTCAACTCCACGTTGTGTACCTGCCAACTGAGCACATTCTCCCCAGCCACCAGCACCGACTGCAACTGTTGGGCATCGAGCTCCCATTCCTCCGGGGTTCCCCCTTGATACCCCACGGCCTCGTGCCCCCCACTCGCCGGCGTCTGAAACCCCGGCAAGTCACCCGGAACCCCGACCATCGCCCGGGCCAATTCCACCCCATTCAACCAGCACACAATCCCATCATCATAGTCCATCATCAACCGGCCCGTGACGATGTCCGCGGGATCCGTCAAATTGAATGCGACCCGCACGTACACCGACAGCGCCGGCTGGGGGACCGTGGTCCCGTCGTCGCCGTCGGCAAACCCCATCCCCGTCGGTCCCACTCCCCAACCCGTGGCCGCAAATCCCGGCAGGCGCCAAGCCCCAGATGGCTCCGACGTCGGCACCAGGTACTGTCCCATCGATCCCGGTACCACCGGCCACTCCACGTGGTGGACCCACCCTTCGGTCCCCCATCGGTTCCCCCCCGAAGCAAAGACCACCCGGTGCACTCCCGGCCCCAACCAGCTCGGCGGCAACGCCCAACCCGCCCCACCATCCGACACCGTCCATCCCGCCAACGAAACCGGCTCTGACCCGGGGTTGTATAGCTCGAACCAATCGCCGTAATCCCCGGTTTCATCCGCCCACGAAGACGCGTTGACCTGTTGAACCTCGTTGAGGAGGATTTGGCCTTGCAAATCCCCCCTCACCCCTACCCCGACCAGCGCGAGCACAACTGCGCAACCCCCAGATAGATTTCCCCTTTGAATCATGGCTTCCCTGTTCCTGTCCAATGCATGCGGCGCGTCACCCGACCCGCCGGCCCTTCCCAAACTCCGACATACCAACCCGCCGGCCAATCGCCCCGCACCAATCGGCCCGATTGAACCACATCGCTTCCCCAATTCCCCACAACCCTCCCGTCCACTGCGTGAAGCACCAGGCTCCAACCCGTGGCCTCCCCTTCCCAAGTCCAGTGGAGGGTCTCCGACGCAGGGTTGGGAAACACATTTCCAATGGGCCCCAATGGGGCGACAGGGCCCTCTTCAGAACCTATGGACAACCCCGAGCACGCCTCTACTGCAACCCACAGGGTATCGGCATGCCAACATCCCGTGGGCAGGGTCACAGTCAGGGCGAGGCCATGAAGTCCCACTTCCCAATCCGACGCGCCTTCCCAAACCGCACCCGTTGAACCATCCCCCCACAAGTACACACCTCCTGCGGGAGCTTCCACCGCCAGCGCTGTTCCCCCACAATGGAGCAGCGTGTCCTGCCAATCGAAATAGGGCAATGCATCCGTACCGACATGCACCCCTTGAACGATGCTACAACCCGTTGCGTCCGTGGCCGTCAACAGGTGCAGTCCCGGTCCGATGTCCACGGCTGTCCCCCCCACCGTGGTCCCTCCCTCCGGGTGGTTCCAAAGCAGTGCATAGGGCGGAGTTCCCCCCGTCAAGGTGCTCTCGATGGCGCCCGATTGAGGACCATCGCAGGGCAAGGTCACTGCATTCTCAAACACAAAAGGCGTGGGACCGGGCACCACAAACGTAGCCTCCAGCATGGCACCACAAGCGTCGGAAGCTTGCAGATGATAGGTTCCCGGGAAAGCGTGAGGCAAAAACTGTTCGTTGGAAACGAATCCGTTGGGTCCTGTCCAAGCTGCGTCGTAATTGATGCCCCAGCCCGGAATGATGGGCAGAATGCCTCCCTCCGCTGGCAAACCGATGCCCCCCGGACAGACAGCGGATGTCACTTGCGCAACGATGGCATCAGGCGGCTCAATGGCCTTTATCGTCAGAATGATTGGGCCCGCCTCTGCGCCATGACCGTCCACTTGAATCCAGCAGGAAGTGCCCGCAGGCAGACAACCCACCGTGCACCTGGCCGCTTGGGCATGGGCTCCGAATCCCGCCGCGCAAGCCGCTTCCCCTGCGTAATGGAGTCCTTCGAATGGCGAGGTCCCCGTCTCGTAAATTGGATCGCCTTGGGCGTCCAACAATGAGAAAGATGCTTCTTCAGGCCACCCCCCCGGCGTCCAATACAACGCCAACACATCACCCGGATTCACCTCGAGTGCCCACTGGGCTTCATGACCCGTTTCAAAGGTGAGCACCTGCGCCACGCCATTCACTACCCAAGTCACTTGGCAACCATTCCAACCGTCCCCATAAGTGTCGTGGCCCACAAGCGTATAGGTGCACCCTCCATCGGGTTCCGAGCAATCTGCAACGTAGGAATCGTACAACAGGCTGCAAGCCTCGGTCCATCCACTGGAACAACAAGCAGGAATGGAATCGATGACCCGGTTGTAGGCCCAGGAAGCGACATCTACGCAACTGGGAGGTTCCACACAATCGGGTGCGGAACACCCCCCAAAGGCATCATCATTGGCAGAAACCAGAACAAAGTCCTCCATCGATGTGCAGTCTGCCCCAGTCCAAACAGCCAATTGGGTATCCACTTGGGTGCCATGGTGACACGTCGAGAACTGGTAATGTCCTTCATCGGGCACGACCCAATGTGCCCAAACCGTTCGGGTGGCACCCTCGTCGCACCAGATGCCTTGCGCTTGGCAAGTGGCTCCGACGGGGGGCTGGATTTCCCCCAATTGGACTGCGCAATTCCGGTTGTCCAATCCGATGGCTTGTCCATTGCCGGCGAGGACCTCGGCTGCATTGCAAGGACTGTCATGAGCAGGCAACGCAGATTCTCCGGCAGTGAACGTCCAAACATTGCCTGCCCCAGACCCTACATACAAACCCGTCAGACTCCCTGACTCAAACAACTCAAACACCAATCCCCCATCTCCCCAATCGTCTACAAAATGAAGATCGTAGGCCTGTCCCTCCGCCAGACAAACCGCGGGCGGCTCAACCAAGGCATTGGAGGGATATCCGCTGCCGTCCGCATTCTGTTCACCCGCACCGGAGCAACCCACAGTGGACGCATTGCTTCCCCAAGCCAGGGTCCCTACACCGCAGGGATTGCCCGAAGGAACCAACTCCCAATAGGTCTCATACCCCCAAGGATCTGTATAAATCTTGAAGGTCAGAGCGATCTCTCCCGGCAGGCACTGTGCCCAAGACCCTCCGAAAACCAAGAGAAAAACCAGCAGACACCCGCTGCGAAAAGACCACTTCTTCATCGCTGTGAATGTACGCGAAAGGGGTGATTTTTTGGGTTTTCGAGCGGAATGATGCATCTTTTGAGCCACAATCCTGTTGCCATGAACTGGTTGAAGCCCGTTTCCTTGTTCCGTGTCGGATTTCATAGGTCACTGCTGGTGTGCCTGGCAGGATGGATGCTGGGGCATGACGCCGTAGGGCAGTCGACGAACTTCAACTTCTCGGGTCAGGTGCAACAGTACACAGTCCCCCCTTGCGTCAATCAGATTCAGGTGCAGTTGCGCGGGGCAAAGGGGGGCGGTTTTGCAGGTGGCAACGGGGCTACAGTAAATGCTACACTGAACGTAACGCCCGGTCAGGTTTTGGAAATCCGAGTGGGTGGGCTTGGGGGATGTCCAGGAGCGGGTTACAATGGCGGCGGCGTGGGCAAGGCCGCCAACGTCGCTGCGAACGCCAGTTGCGGCGGCGGTGGTGCATCGGACATCCGGGTGGCCCCCTATGGCCTGGCGAACCGCTTGGCAGTCGCTGCGGGTGGAGGCGGAATGGGCGGGGGCAACACAGATGCCATCGGAGGAGCGGGGGGGTGCGCCACTGGAACAGCGGGAACGAGTCCCTTCGGGGTGGGTGGCGGGGCCGCCACCCAGTTCAGTGGGGGGGCCGGTGGCCCCTCCTGGAATGGGGGTGGACAAGCAGGCGGGGTG
>JBIKTK010000190.1:0-3970 GCA_044348125.1 Flavobacteriales bacterium
AGCCGCGCCATCTCCTATCTCACGCCGCGAAGCGGCCGTCCGCCATTTTGGCGTGCATCCCCGGATTTTGGTGTCATTTTGGCAGTTAAGTCAGGACTGGAGGGAACGAAAGGTCCGGTTGGGAGGCGCGGGACTGGTGGGAACGGGTTTGGCCTACATCTTGCCGGAGGGGAAGCACAACGCCAACGTTTCACACAAGCACCATGGACGCCAACGCATTCACGCTGAAGAGCCAGGAGATCATCTCCCGCGCACAGCAGGAGGCCCTGCTCGGGTCCCACCCCCAGATCGATACGCTGCATTTGTTGCACGCCATGTTGCAGGTGGAGGACCCGGTGATTCCGGGGCTTCTCGGGCGGCTCCATGTGCCGGTCGCCGCGTTGACGGCTGCTGTGGGGAAGCAGATGGAACGGTTGCCGCGGCAAGAGGGTGCCTCGCCCCAGTGGTCACGCAGCGCAGGCCAAGTGCTGCAACGTGCTGTAGCCCAAGGCCGCAAGGCGGGGGACGAGTACATCGCTTCGGACCGGTTGTTCCAGGCGCTGCTGGAGGAGAACGATGCGACGTCGCAGATGCTGAAGGACGCAGGGGCCACGCGCGAGGGGTTGCGACAGGCGATTGACGACTTGCGGAAGGGGCAGCGGACCACCTCATCCAGCCAGGAATCGACGTACGATGCCTTGTCGAAGTATGCCCGCAACCTCAACCAATGGGCCCATGAGGACAAGCTGGATCCGGTCATCGGGCGGGACGAGGAGATCCGGAGGGTGTTGCAGATTCTCAGCCGGCGGACGAAGAACAACCCCATTTTGATCGGGGAGCCGGGGGTGGGAAAGACGGCGATTGCCGAGGGCATCGCACGGCGCATCGTGAACCGGGACGTGCCGGAAAACCTGCTCGACAAGACCATCCACTCCCTCGACATGGGGGCGTTGGTGGCGGGCGCAAAGTACAAGGGGGAGTTCGAAGAGCGGCTCAAGGCCGTGGTGCAAGAGGTGCAGTCGAGCGAGGGACGCATCATCCTTTTCATTGACGAGATCCACACGCTCGTGGGAGCAGGGGGGGGCGAGGGTGCGATGGATGCTGCGAACATCCTCAAGCCCGCACTGGCCCGCGGGGAGCTGCGCGCCATCGGCGCCACCACTTTGAAGGAGTACCAGAAGTACTTTGAGAAGGACAAGGCCCTCGAGCGCCGGTTCCAGCAAGTCCTCGTGGAGGAGCCGGACCGCGAGGACGCCGTTTCCATCCTGCGGGGCATCAAGGACAAGTACGAGCAACACCACCAAGTCCAAATCCGGGACGAAGCCATCCTCGCCGCCGTGGACCTGAGCACGCGCTACATCGCCGATCGTTTCCTGCCGGACAAAGCCATCGACCTCATCGACGAAGCCGCCTCACGGCTGAGGCTGGAGATGAATTCGAAACCGGAGGCCCTGGACGAACTCGACCGCCGGTTGCTGCAGCTCGAAATCGAGCGCGAAGCCATCAAACGGGAGGACGATACGGTGAAATTGGCCGAGCTGGGCGTTCAGATTGCCCACCTGCAAGAAGAGCGCGACCGGTTGCGCGTCCAATGGGAAAACGAGAAGGCGATCGCTGACGACATCAGCCGCAACAAGGCCCAGATCGAAGCCCTGAAGGCGGAGGCCGAGCGCGCCGAACGGGACGGTGACTTTGGGAAAGTGGCTGAGATACGGTACGGCCGCATCCAGGAGGCCCAGCGGGCGGTGGACGAGGGCAAGGCCCGACTCGCCCAGCTGGACCCGGGTTCCAAGCTCATCAAGGAGGAGGTCGATGCCCAGGAAATCGCCACCGTGGTGGCCCACTGGACCGGCATTCCTGTGCAGCGCATGCTCGAAAGCGAGAAGGAAAAACTGCTGCACCTCGAGGATTTGCTGGCCCTGCGCGTGGTAGGCCAAACCGACGCCATCACGGCCATCTCCGACGCCGTGCGCCGCTCGCGGGCGGGGCTTGGAGACGCCCAGCGTCCGGTGGGCAGCTTCCTCTTCCTCGGCACCACCGGGGTCGGAAAGACCGAGCTCGCAAAAGCCCTGAGCGAGATCCTGTTCAACGACGAGACGGCCATGACCCGCATCGACATGAGCGAGTTCCAAGAGGCGCACACGGTGAGCCGCCTCATCGGGGCACCTCCGGGCTACATCGGGCACGACGAAGGCGGCCAACTCACCGAGGCGGTCCGTCGCCGTCCCTACTCGGTCGTGCTGCTCGATGAAATCGAAAAGGCCCACCCCGACGTCTTCAACGTGCTCCTGCAGGTCCTCGACGACGGACGCCTCACCGATGCAAAAGGCCGGCTCGTGAACTTCCGCAACACCCTCATCATCATGACCTCCAATGCCGGTTCGGACCGGATTCAGGCACGATTCGACCAGGCCGATGGCCACATCGACGAGCGTGTCCGGACCCAGATGCGCGCCGACGCCTTGGACGCCTTGCGGTCGATGGTTCGGCCTGAATTCCTGAACCGAATCGACGAGATCGTGGTGTTTGAGCCGTTGGAGGCGAAGCATTTGGCCGGCATTGTCCGCATTCAGCTCTTCCAACTTCGGGAGCGGCTGCAGCAGGCCGGCATCGACCTCTGCGTGGCGCCGGATGCGCTGCAGTGGCTCGCCGAGCAGGGCTACCACCCGGCCTTCGGTGCCCGTCCGTTGAAGCGGCTCATCCAGCGCGAGGTGCTCAACCGACTCAGCAAGGCCCTGCTCTCGGGCGCTATGCAGAAGGGGGTGCCCCAGGTCCTCGACGTGTTCGACGGCGAGGTGGTCTTCCGGGCGCGCATCGCGAACGAACCCTGCCTCAACATCCTGAGCGGGAACTTCGAGGGTGCCCCGTCCGGGGTGGGTCAGGCGACGTGAACCTCGAACATGCGGCGCTCGCCGATGAATCCTTCGAGCACATCGCCGACCTGCACCGGGCCCACCCCAGCCGGGGTCCCGGTGAAAATCAAGTCGCCCACCTTGAGCGTCATGTACCGGGAAACAAAGGAGATGACGGTGTCGATGGGGAAAATCTGATCTGCCGTGTGGCCCTGCTGAACCACCTTCCCGTTTTGCAAAAGGTGGAAATGCAGGTCTTGTAAGCCCTCCGGGGCCAGCCACTCCCGGCTCACCACCGCCGAACCATCGAATGCCTTCGCCGGTTCCCAAGGCGAGCCCGTTGCTTTGCAACGGTCCTGAACGTCCCGGGCCGTGAAGTCGATGCCCAGCGTAACGGCGTCGTAGTAGCGGTGGGCATGTTCCGGGGCGATGGCCTTGCCCAGGCGGCTGATGCGCACCACCACTTCCACCTCGTAGTGCACCGACTGGGTGAAGTCCGGGATGTAAAACGGATGCCGGTGGAGCAGCAGGGCACTGTCCGGCTTCAAGAAAAACAGCGGTTCGGCGGGGACATCGTTGCCCAGTTCTGCCGCATGCGCCCGGTAGTTGCGCCCGATGCAAATCATCTTCATGCCGCAAAGGTAGGCGGCCCAACGACGGATGCTTGCCGGTTACTTGCCCCGGCCCTTGAGGACGGTGATCACGGTGTAAAACAGGATCTTGAAGTCGAGCGCGATGCTCATGTTTTCAATGTAGATGAGGTCGAAGCGCAGGCGTTGGATCATTTGGTCTACGTTCGTGGCATAACCGTACTTCACCTGGCCCCACGAAGTGATGCCAGGCCTGACCTTCTGCAAATGCCGGTAGTGGGGCGCGCGGGCCATGATTTGCTCGATGAAGTAGGACCGCTCGGGCCGGGGCCCCACGAGGGACATATCGCCACGAAGCACATTGAAAAACTGGGGGAATTCATCCAGTCGGAGCTTCCGGAGGGTCTTGCCCACCGGGGTGATGCGCGGGTCGGTGTCGCTGCTGAGCTGGGGACCGCGCTGCTCCGCATCGATGTACATGGTTCGGAACTTGATGATTTGGAAGGGCTTACCGTGGAGCCCGATGCGTTCCTGCACGTAAAAAATGGG
>JBIKTK010000191.1:0-3961 GCA_044348125.1 Flavobacteriales bacterium
GGAGGATTGGCTTGCTAAGAAGGAATCTGCTGGACCTCGTGGAGAAGCCGATGTTTTGCGCATGGGATTGGCGCGTTGGGCTTTGGGTGGATACGAGGAACCGGCGATGGAGTGGGCGTTGCGTGTGTTTGATTTTCAATCTCGGGCAAACCCGGTGTATCGGAGATTCTTGGAGTTGTTGGCTGTGGGTCGGAATGCAGTCCATGGCATTTCGGATATCCCCTTCCTACCCGTCGAGGCGTTTAAGGTTCATGATGTGTTGGCTGTGGAAGCCGTCGACCAGTGGTTTCGAAGCTCTGGAACCACAATGGGTGAAACGTCACGTCATGGGGTGGATGATTTGGGATGGTATCACGCTTGGGCGCGGTTGGGATTTGAGAGACGCTTTGGGTCGCTTTCCGATTGGGAGGTGTTTTCGTTGCTGCCGGGATATGTTGAGCGCCCCGACGCATCGCTTTTGTCCATGGTTTGCTCTTGGATGCCCGAGGGCGGGTTGGGACGTTCGGGGCTCGGAAATCACCGTGCTTGGGAAGCGAGGATGTTGGCGGTTTTGGCTGATTCGTCCCGGAAATTGTTGCTGGTCGGGGTTACCCATGGGTTGTTGGATTGGCTGGAGTCGGGAATCCCGGCCTCTTTCATGGAAGCTACCTCGGGTCGATTGCATGTGATGGAAACGGGCGGCATGAAGGGAAGGAGGCAGGAGTTGACGCGCAGCGAGGTCCATGAGCGACTTCGGGAGGTTTTGGGTGCGGTTCCTGTGCACAGCGAGTATGGCATGACTGAGATGCTTTCGCAGGCTTATTGCTCAGATGGCCAGATGTTTTTCTTTCCTCCTTCGTTGTTGGCATCCATTGGGGAGGTAGATGATCCGTTGGGCGAATCTGAAATCGGGCGCTCCGGGAGGCTTCGGTGGATGGATCTAGGAAACGTTCATAGCTGCAGTTTCATAGCAACAGGAGACCTAGGTCGTTTGGATTCCGCCTCTGGGGGGGTTCAAATCATCGGTCGATTTGACCATGCCGAGGTCAGAGGTTGCAATTTGATGGTGATCTGAGACGCATCGAAAAAAGCCTGCAAGGATATAACATGGAATCGTTGGAACTCTCCGGCTCACGTCCCATCTTGCGCGCGCAATCGAAGTCAGCCTGAACATGGAATTTGTTTTTGCCATCTTGGGATTCTCATTGGCCGCTTACTCGGTTGTTGGCAATGACAGCATCCAGACCCTGGGGACCTTCTTGTCTTCCAATGCAGCGATGAAGTGGTGGAAGCTGTGGATGTTTGCGGGGGGTATTTTGTTGATGACTTTGGTCCTGGGTTACTTGGGTTTGGGGGAGTTGTTGGGTGGAGAAAATGCGCAGGATTTGACCTTTGGAAAGTTTGAAAAGGTGTTTCCCGAGGGCAAGCCATTTCCTCAAATGTCGATTTGGTACGTGCTGCCACCCTTGGTGCTGCTCTTCATTACGCGTCTGGGGTTGCCCGTGAGTACGACTTTTCTGGTCCTGTCTTTTTTTAGCATCGAGAGTCTTCCCAAAATGCTTTCGAAGAGTTTGGCGGGTTACGGCGTGGCTTTTCTGTTTGCCCTAGCCATCTACTTGGCATTGAGTCGGTTGACGGAACGTTACTTCCTGTTGAAGCCCATGCAAAAGGGGAGGGGACTCATGCGGAATTTGGAGTTCTGGACCGCCTTGCAATGGATATCTACTGCGTTTTTGTGGAGCCAATGGTTGACCCAAGATTTGGTGAACATCCTGATTTACCTCGGTCCGCCACAAGAAATTGAGCTTCCTCTGTTTTTGCTGGCCACGGTCATTTTGGTGGGATTGTTGGGGGTCATCATGTACCAGCGAGGAGGCAAGATCCAGGAAATTGTTTTGGCAAAGACGAACACGACTGACATTCGTTCAGCCACATTCATTGACTTTTTCTACGCGCTTGTGCTCCTGTTGTTTAAGTATGATACTTTCGGCATCTGGTCAGGGGGCATTCCCATGAGTACGACTTGGGTTTTTCTCGGATTGCTCGCAGGGCGGGAGATTGCCATCCGCCACCGCCTGTCCATCGGCAAGAAGCAGGGATTGGCTTCGATGGTGTTTGCAGATTTGGGAAAGGCCACCGTGGGCTTGGTGGTCAGTGTTCTGCTGGTCGTAGTGCTCTACGTGGTGCAGGGCAAGCCCGTCTCAGCCATGTTCTGAGGTCTTCCCCGAATCGGGCCGCTCTTCGACCACCCTCAACACGAAGTATTGCTTCTTGCCTCGCTGAAGCAGGAGGTATTCCCCTTGGATGAGGTCATCGTGCCCCAACTTGGCGGTTTCTTGCACCCTTTCCTTGTTCACGGAAATGGATTGTTCAGACAGGGCCCTGCGAGCTTCCCCTTTGGAGGGTAGAAACCCAGTGAGTTCCGTGAGGAGTTCGATGATGGGCTGGGGTTGTGCAAAGTGAACGCGGGGTACCTCACACTGTGGAACGCCCTCAAAGACGGATAGGAGATCCGATTTGGCGATGGATTGAAGGTCATCTCGGGTGGCACGACCGAAAAGCACAGAACTTGCTCTTTGGGCACTTTGGAGCGCCTCTGCCCCATGGATGGACTGGGTCAGGGTCTCGGCGAGCAGTGTTTGGAGGGGGCGTTTCCCTGGGTCTTCCGCTTGCAGGACTTCCACGCTTTCAATGGTGGTTTGATCGAGCAACGTGAACATGCGAAGGAATCTTCCAGCATCGGCATCGGCAGTGTTGAGCCAATACTGATAGAATTTATAGGGAGACGTCTTCGCAGGGTCCAGCCAAACATTGCCCCCTTCGCTTTTTCCGAACTTGCTCCCGTCTGCCTTCGTGACAAGGGGTGCGGTCACGGCGTAGGCTTGACCTCCTTGCATGCGGCGTATGAGTTCCGTGCCTGTGGTGATGTTTCCCCATTGGTCTGAACCGCCCATTTGGACGCGGCAACCATGCTGGCGATACAGGTGCACGAAATCGTATCCTTGAATCAACTGGTATGAAAACTCGGCGAAACTCATCCCTGATTCCATGCGGTTCTTGACGCTGTCCTTCGAAAGCATGTAGTTGATGCTGATGTGCTTCCCTACATCCCTAATGAAATCCAGGAACTTAAAACCGCCAAACCAATCGTAGTTGTTGACCACTTGGGCCGCGCAAGGACCTTCGAAGTCGAGAAATTGCTCGAGTTGTTTCTTTTGACAGGCCAAATTATGGGCCAAAACCTCCTCGGAAAGCAGTTGTCGCTCCGCAGTTTTGCCACTGGGATCACCGACCCGCCCCGTAGCCCCGCCTACCAAGGCGATGGGTCGGTTCCCAGCCCGTTGCCAGTGCACCAACATCATGATGGGCACGAGGTTCCCGATGTGCAAGGAATCCGCCGTGGGGTCAAACCCGACATAGGCGGTCATGGGACCTTCGGTCAGGGCCTCGGGCAAACCTGGCATCATGTCGTGCAACAGTCCGCGCCAGCGCAATTCAGCGATGAAATCCATCTCGGGTAACGTTCAAATCCTTCCGCTGCGAAGATACCCCCAATCGGGCTGCGGTCATCACAGGAGGGGAAGCAGGGTTTCCAGTGTCATGCTCCGAGAACCCTTGACCAAGAGGGTGGTCTCTCGGTAAGGAAAAGCTCGGAGGTGTGCAGCAAGGGCCTCGGTGTCGGGCCACCCTGCAAGGGCCGTATTCGGTGTCTCATCCAATGCACTGCAGAATCCGGGACCGACCAAATGTCCCCGCAGGCCAAGCTGAAGGACCAGCGACAGGATGCGTTGGTGCTCGGAGCCGGAAAAGTCCCCCATTTCTGCCATGTCTCCCAGGATGACGGCGCGGGGTTCGCCGCATTCTGACGCGAAATGCATCAAGGTGGCCTCCACGCTCGAAGGGTTCGCGTTGTAGGCATCCAGCAGCACACGATTGGAATCAGTGGAAACCCATTGAGAGCGGTTGTTGTTGGGCCGGTAGC
>JBIKTK010000192.1:0-3950 GCA_044348125.1 Flavobacteriales bacterium
GGCGCGCATTTCGCCGCGGCGGACGAGCATCGTGACTTGGGTGCAGAGTTTGGCCAGGTAGCTGGCCTCCTCACAAGCGGTGTCGCCGGCGCCCACGATGACGACCTCCTGGCCGCGGTAGAAAAAACCGTCGCACACGGCGCAGGCGCTGACCCCGCCGCCCAGGTCCCGCAGGCGCAACTCGCTCTCGAGGCCCAGCCATTTTGCCGACGCTCCGGTGGAGATGATGACCGAGTCCGCATGGACTTCGTGGCGCTGGTCGCCCTCGCCGATCCAAACCTTGTGCACCGGGCCTGTGAAGTCGACCTCGGTGACCCATCCGTTGCGGACGTCGGTCTCGAAGCGGCGGGCCTGGGCTTCCAGGTCGGCCATCATTTCGGGGCCGCGCACCCCGGTGGGATAGCCCGGGAAGTTGTCCACCTCGGTGGTGTCCATGAGCTGACCGCCGGGCTGAACGCCCTGGTAGAGAACGGGTTTCATGTCCGCACGGGCGGCGTAAATGGCGGCGGTGTATCCGGAGGGGCCTGAGCCGATGATCAGGCACTTGACGTGTTCAGGGGTCGCTTGCATGCCGCAAAGATACGACCGGCTCCGGGGCAGTCGGTGTGACCGCGGTCCCCTTCGGAACGCAGGTCAGCGCCCTGCGCGGGCGACCTCCTGGCGCACCCATTCGTTCCAGATGGCGTCCTCCGGCGGCGGCGCGATGATGGAGATGGGTTCCCGGCGCACCGGGTGCATGAAGTCGATGCGGCGGGCGTGCAGGTGGATGGAGGCGTTGTCGTTCGTCCGGCGCGCACCGTATTTGATGTCGCCCTTGATGGGACTTCCGAGCGACGCCAGCGTGACGCGGATTTGGTGGTGGCGGCCGGTTTTAGGCCAAACCTCCACAAAAGTATACTGGTCCGAATCCCCGACCACGCGGTAAATCAGCTCCGACTCCCGGCGCCCCGGCCCCGGCGCATCGAAGGCGTAGCTCTTGTTCGTCTGTTCGTTCTTCGCCAGGTAGTTGATCACATGTCCCTCGGCTTGGGCCGGGGCTGGCCGGACCACGGCCCAGTACGTCTTCTGGACTTCGCGCATCCGAAACATGTTCGTCAGCCGGGACAGGGCCTTGGAGGTGCGGGCGTACAAAATGACCCCGCTCACGGGACGGTCCAGCCGGTGCACCGTCCCGATGAAGGCATCCCCCGGCTTTCCGTACTTCTCCTTGACATACGTGGCCACCACCCGGCACAACGACGCATCCCCCGTGGCGTCCTCCTGGACCACGTCCGACGGCCGCTTGTTCACCGCCAGGAGGTGGTTGTCCTCGTACAAGATCTGCAGGTTCCCCGGATGACTCCGCAACGGCATCACCTTGGGCCGTCGGACAAATCCCGACCCCGCTCCCGCTCCCGCTTCCGACCCCGGAACATCACGTGCCTCCTCCATGCCTCAGTATTGCTCGTGGGCATTGGGGAAGTCCCCGTCGCGCACATCCCGGACATAGTGCTCGATGGCGGTTGAGATTTGGCCTGCCAAGTCCAAATAACGTCGCAAAAACCGCGGCGAAAAGGCCTGGGTGAGACCGACCATGTCGTGCAACACGAGGACCTGGCCATCGCACGCCCCGCCCGCCCCGATGCCGATGGTGGGGCAGTGCAGCGACGCACTCACCTCCGCAGCCAACTGCGCCGGAATCTTCTCGAACACGACGGCAAAGCAGCCGAGCGCGTCCAGCAAGGCGGCATCTTCCCGCAGCCGCTGGGCCTCCGCCTCCTCTTTCGCCCGCACGGTGTACGTGCCAAACTTGTAAATCGACTGCGGCGTCAACCCCAGGTGGCCCATCACGGGGATGCCCGCACTGAGGATGCGCTCGACGCTCTCCTTGATTTCCCGGCCGCCCTCGATTTTCACGGCATGCGCGCCGCTCTCTTTCATGATGCGGATGGCGGAATTCAGGGCTTCCTTCGAGTTGCCCTGGTAGGTGCCGAAGGGGAGATCCACCACGACGAGGGCGCGCTTGGCGGCCCGCACCACGCTGGTGGCGTGGTAGATCATTTGGTCCAGGGTGATGGGCAGGGTGGTCTCGTTGCCCGCCATGACATTCGACGCACTGTCACCCACCAGGATGACATCGACCCCGGCTTGGTCCACAATGGTGGCCATGGTGTAATCGTAGGCGGTGAGCATGGCGATCTTCTCGCCGCGCTGCTTCATCTCCTGCAGCACCTGGGTGGTGATGCGTTTGGCTTCTTGGTGGATGGACATCGCCACGAAGTTACAACGCTCGGCTTCGCCTCGCTGAATCCGTCCCCCCCTCCCAGTCGTTCCACTCGCTCGCATCTTGTCCCGCTGAAAACCAGCGCTTCAGACACTTCTTTTGCTATTCGTGTAAGTCTTCAAATTTGGATTGATATTTTCACCTTACCGCCCAACCCCTTTTCAACAATATCAAACAATGTTCTGAGGGTCATATTGCTCCCATCATTTTCCACTCTTGAAATGTAACTTCTTTTCTTATCTACCAATTCCGCAAGTTGTTCCTGTGTTAAGTCCTTTTCTTCGCGGGCCTTTTTTAAAAGCAATCCAATCTTAAATGTTTCGAATTCAAGCTCCAACTCATCACGTCGGGAAGTGCCTTTTTTACCATACACTTCATCTTTGATTTCTTTCCAGCCTCTTGTGCTCATGTCATTTCTTTTTTGTGCCATAATATTTCTGCATTAAACGGAGAGCCTTTTCAATTTCATTTTTGGGAGTCTTTTGGGTCTTCTTGATGAAGCCATTCAATAAAACGACCAGCTTTCCATTGTCAAAAAAGCAAAACACTCTCCAGATGTCAGATCCTAGCTGAATCCGTGCTTCATAAAGTCCATTTGTCCCAACAAGCATTTTTAGATAATTGCTCGGCACTCTTTCGAGTGTTTCTATGGATTCAATAATCTTAAATAGTTTGTTTTGAACCTTAATGGGTTGCTTCTTGAGGAATTCACTGAAGTGATTTTCAAATTCAACAACTTCACGGACTCTTTGATTGACCAAACAAACGTAACTTATAGGTTACTATTTTCCAAGTATGTTTCAGGGTAACCCACGGTGAAGGGCGTATTGCCGTTGTGCGGAGGATGTCGTATTCCCTCCGTTACTGGGTCTCCGTGGCCATCTATTCATTCTCCTCGTAGAAGTATTCTTCAGATAGACCTTCGAAGAGATCGGTCACCGGCCTGCAGTTAGATGGGAAGAAGGAGGGGCATTCGGAGGGTTGGGTGGCGGGGAGTCTGATGAGCACATCGGCCAGCCATTCTGCGGAGATTGCGCCAAGGATTTTACACGCGGACATGATCGAGTAGATCTGAGCGATGATTTCCGCGGATTTGTGTGAGCCGGCGAACAGGTAGTATTTGCGTCCGACGGCGACAGGTCGGATGGCGTTTTCGATGGCGTTGTTGTCGATTTCCAGGTATGGGCGCTCGGTGAAGTGCAGGAGCTTGTCCCAGCGCCTGAGCGTACAGTCGAGGGCTTTCCTCAGCGGTGTCTTCTGTCGCAGGTGTTGGAGCAAGTCCAAGCGTTTTGGACAGGACTTTTGGAGCATGGTTCGGGCACGAGCCTGGAGCCGAAGCACCTCCTCGGGTGAAGCCTGCGTCTCATGGATTTGCCGCTCGATGGCGCAAAGCCTGCCGATGCTGCGGAGGATCTCAACCACCCCTCCGGGAAGTTCTTTCCCTCGACCCGCTTTGCAATCAAAAATGACTTTGTCGTACAGAAAAGCAAGAGTCCAGTTGTCGCCTGTTCGATATCTCCGTCTTCGCAATACGACAGTTGTGCGATTGGCCTGGTCGATCTTCATTCGGCGCAAATTGAAAACCAGATGCGTTCCGCATGCAAACATTTCACCGGCGAGGGACTTGGGTTTGCAGTTGGAGGGGAGTGCTCACAGCAGGCTCACTCCCGTATGGCAAGATCCAGAC
>JBIKTK010000193.1:0-3948 GCA_044348125.1 Flavobacteriales bacterium
GCTCAGCGGTGGTGGTTGCTCCTGAGGAGGCACAGAAGGTGTACGAGCAGAAATGCAGCCTGTGCCATGGGACAGATGGCCGGAAGATGTTGGCGGGTGCACCGGATTTGGCCTTGTCCACCCTCGATCGAGAAGCGGTGGTGGGCCTCATCCAAAACGGCAAGGGAACCATGCCCCCGCACAAGGACGTTCTGACTGCTGAGATGATCGAAGCCTTGGCCGACCACGTGGAGACTTTGAAGCCCTGAGCATGCTGGAAAGGAAGCAGATCCCCACGGCACCGCGGGAGGAGACCTGTGTGCTGGTGGGCCTCATCACCCAGCGACAGCGGAGGGAACAGGTGGAGGAGTACTTGGATGAACTGGCGTTTCTGGCCAGCACTGCACACGCCCAATGCAACCGGACGTTTTTGCAGTCGCTGGAGAAACCCGATGTACGGACCTTTGTAGGCAGCGGCAAGGTACAGGAAATCAAGGACTACGTGGAGGCTGCGGACATCGACATCATCCTATTTGACGACGAGCTGACCCCTACCCAGCTGCGCAACCTCGAACGGGAGATCCCAGAACGCAAAATCCTGGACCGGCCCCACCTCATCTTGGACATCTTTGCACAGCGTGCCCGCACGGCCCACGCAAAAACCCAGGTCGAACTGGCCCAATACCAGTACCTCCTGCCTAGGTTGACCAACATGTGGTCCCACCTGCAGAAGCAGAAGGGGGGCATCGGGATGAAGGGACCGGGGGAGAAGGAGATTGAGACGGACCGGCGGATCGTGCGAGATCGGATTGCCCAACTCAAGAAGGACCTGCAGGACATCGACCGGCAGATGGCCACCCAGCGGGGCAACCGCGGAGCCATGGTCCGGGTGGCGCTGGTGGGCTACACCAACGCGGGCAAGAGCACCTGGATGAACCTCCTTTCGAAAAGCGAGGTGTTTGCCGAGGACCGGCTATTTGCGACCTTGGACACAACGGTCCGAAAGGTGGTGCTGCACAACCTCCCCTTCTTGCTCAGCGACACAGTAGGATTCATCAGGAAACTGCCGCACGCGCTCATCGAAAGTTTCAAGAGCACCTTGGATGAAACCCGGGAGAGCGATTTGTTGCTGCACGTGGTGGATGTGTCCCATCCCCAATTCGAAGACCACATCGCGGTGGTGGAATCCACTTTGGCCGAAATCGGCAGCGCCGACAAACCCATGGTGCTGGTTTTCAACAAGATCGACAAGCTTCCTCCCGGAGGATTTGAGACCCCCGGGCCTGAGGAGCAGATGGCGGGCATTCGGGAGCGTTTCGAACGAAGCGACCGGTTGGTCTTGTTCGTCTCCGCCCACGACCGAACGGGATTGGATGCCCTGCGGGAACTGCTCTACGAACAGGTCAAGGCCATCCACATCCAACGCTATCCTTACAACGATTTCCTATTTTGATTCCATGTCCTCTTCCATACGCCAAGAAAAAGTAGCCGAACAGGTTCGCCGGGAAATCAGTTTGATTTTCCAAAAACACAGCCGAGACTGGTTGGGCGGGATGTTCATCACGGTCACGGGGGTGCGGATGGCACCGGATTTGGCCTTGGCGAAGGTCTATGTCAGTTTCATGGCGGTTCCGGACAAGGCTGCGGCCCTGGCGCGGGTCAAGGAGGAAGGCTGGCGCATCCGCAAAGCGCTGGCCGACAAGATGGGGCGGCAAGTGCGCATCATACCGGAGCTCAACTTCTACCTCGACGACAGCCTAGACCACGTGGAAGCGGTGGAACGGGCGCTGCGGGGTCTCTGAGGGGACGCCCTCCTCAAGGGGTGGAATGCAGGCGGTACACGCAGCCTGCATCGGTGCGGAGGTACCACAGGGGGGAGCCTGCCTGGCCGCCCACGGTCGCCCAATCCGCCGGTCCTGCGCCGGACGCCAGCCAACGTCCGCCCGCATCGAAGGCGGTCCAAGGCGTCGTCACCTCCAGACCCGGCAGGTGCGTGGTCGCAACAGGATAAGCGCGGTGGCCACCGCAGGGTCCGTGGGTTTCCAGTGGCGCGGGTTCCTCCGAGGCCCCGAGGTCCGGATCGCAAGGCAGGGCCATGAGCCGCTCCCAAATCCCTGAGTCAAAAGAAGACAGCGCCAACTGGGACAAACCCGCCGAATCTCCAAGCCTGACCACCACCCAATCCAGTGAATCGGAAACGTACAGTTTCTGGTCGTTCTTGCCCAGTCCACACTTCAAATCCGCGGGGGCCGGCGGGATGAGCGGACCCGCGAAAGGCCACTGCGTCTGGGGCAACCGGTGGAAATCGCTGCCATTGAGCCACCACAAGTAGCCATAGGCCGGGTTCATCTCCGAACTGGGCGCCAGCATGTCTGCGAGGTACGTCGGGTTCTGCAGGAGGTCCTGCCCATTCCACACCCCATCCGCCGCCACCAGCAACCCGAAGCGCGCCATGTCCCGGGCCTTGCTGACAAACGTCTCATTGTACGGGCTTCCCAAGGGGTAGAATGCACCCAACATGCCGATGGGCTGGTACAGCCGGGTCAGCATATACGCTTGGAGCGACGTGCCGATGGCATTGGGCAACATCGTGTGCAGCAAGGTATACGGGGCGTTGTGGTAGGCCCAGCGGGTGCCCGGCTCCGCCAGGTAGGCCAAACACCCCGGCAACGTACAATCGTCATCAGCCACACCGTCATCCAACCCCGTTGTCATCGTCAAATGGTGGCGCACCGTGATGGCTGCCTCCTGCTCCGGGGTGAGGCTGGACCATCCGGTCCCCAGGTAGGTGGAGGACGGCGCATCCAGGTCGATGAAACCCTCCGCTTGGGCCTGCCCCACCACAAACGAGGTCAGCGACTTCCCTGCCGACGCCCAGTACCAAAGGCTGTCTGGCCCGTGCCCGTTGAGGTACAATTCCAGCGCCATCCGCCCGCCCTTGAGCACGATGAGGGCACGGGTTCCGTGCTCAGCCGCATAGTCAGTCAACTCCGTCACCGCTTCCGGACACCAACCGAGTTCCTCCAGGGAAAGCGATTCCCATTCCCCCGTGGCCGGAGGAAAATAGGGCGACTGGGCATGGACGGCAGGGAGGGCCAGAGCCCAAGTTCCCAGCACCCAACCCAAGAAACCAAGCCGGGACCCCAAGGCACGTGTGAGATGCATGGGACTAAGATAACTTTGGTGGCATGAATGTGCTCTTGGAAATGCGTTTGGCCTGGCGCTATGTGTTCAGCACCCGGTCGCGCAACCTGGTGCACCTGATCTCCGGGATTTCCATGTTTGTGATTGCGGCGGTGACGGCAGCGATGGTGGCGGTGCTGAGTGCATTCAACGGCATTGAGGGGGTGGTGGAGGAACTTTTCGGCACGCTGGATGGGGATGTGGCACTGGTGGCGGCAGAGGGTTCGGTGGTCTCGAACGGGTTGCAGGATTGGTTGGAGGTGGGGGCGGCAGGGCCAGAGGTCGTGGCGTGGAGCCGGGTGTTGGAGGGCGAGGCGGTGGTGCGCATGGGGCAAGGAGAGCCGTTGGTCTCGGCGGTGCTGGGCATCGACGCTCAGTTCACCTCGGTGACGCCTCTGGAGACTGCGTTGCGTTCGGGCCGGTGGGAGGCCCAACGGTCCGGCATGCCCTGCGCGGCCCTGGGGTTCGGCGTCCGGAACCAGTTGGGCGCCCAAATCACTTCGGAGCAGCCCACCCTCCTGACCCTCGGCGCCCCCCGCCGCGGCACGCGGCTCGCCCGGGCCCGGGAACGGGCCTTCGAAACCGTGCAGGTGCTCGCCACCGACGTGTTTTCCATCAATGCCGACCTCGACAACCGCTACCTGCTGGTCCCTCTCTCCACCGCACGGGAACTGTTCGACCGACCCGACTCCGTCTCCCGCTTCGAACTGCGCCTCGCCCCGGGCTCCGACCCGGACGCCGTGGCCGCCTCCCTGCGCTCCGCGCTCGCCGCCTCCCATCCCGACG
>JBIKTK010000194.1:0-3938 GCA_044348125.1 Flavobacteriales bacterium
ACAAAGGTGAAGCGGGCGGTGTAAGTCGGGCCGGCGGGCATCTGCAGGGAGTAGGCGCCCGTTCCGTCCGTCATCGCGGCGGCCACCGGTTGGTTTTGCCCCGATCGAACCACGACCACACTGGCCCCGGGCAAAGTCGCCCCCGAGCGGTCCGTCACCCGTCCCTCCCATGTGCAAGGCTGGGCCAGCAATGCTTGGTCACCAAGCCCACCGAAGTGGATTAGTATCCAGCTGAAAACCAACCCGCAAAGCGCACAGAACCCACGCCCCTTCATGGGCGGAAGCTGCCGTTGCGCAAGGCCTCGATGAACTGCACCCAAGCAGCGGGGTTGAGGATGCTGATGGGAGGCAATTGCCCAAGGTAACCACTCTGCACCGCAGCCTGCCGCATCGCTTGCGTGTACGTCGCGTAACTGTCCCCTTCGATGTCCATGAGCTGGTCTTGGGACCTCAAAACCGCCAGACGATCTTCACCGATGGCAAAGGCATCAGGGGCCAGATCCAAGGCCAAAAACTCCGTCCGAAATTTCTCTCGGGTGGGCCAGGGGTAGACCACCGCGGCATCCAAAGCCACCGTGGCACGCCCCATGGGGAGCACCAAGTTGAGCCGGCCATCGGTTCCCTTCGCTGGGACGACAAACCACTGCGCTTCAAAGCCCACGGCCGTGAACCGCAACGTATCGCCCCCCAAGGCGGGGATGCTGAAGAAGCCCCGTCCATCGGCGATGGTACCCCGCTGATCTCGTTCTCGGTAAACCGTGGCAAAGGGAATGGGCATCAAAGAGTCTCCCGTCACCACAACCCCCGTCACCTGCACCACCGGCGCAAGTCCCAAGGTATCGGCATCCCATTCCTCCCCATGCGCCGAGGCCTCGGCCCCCCAAGCCCCCAAGAGGCCCCAACAAACTCCGGCGAACCGGCCCCAACAGCGGATGGCTTCCTTCATGGTCGGAAAGTTAGGGCCTCGGACCTCAATCAAGTCGTGCGGTTTTGAATTCGCTGGTCGTGTGGAAATCAATTTCAGGAAAGTTGGCTATTTCCATGTCCAACAAGAACTTGGAAGGAGCCAGATACACATCATTCCCGTCCTTGTCGACCACCATATCAGAGACTTTGATGCGTTTGAATTCGTTGAGCTTCGCGGTGTTGTCGCTGAGGATCCAGCAAGCTTTGTGGTAGTTCTTGGGCTGAAATTCACATTTCGCTCCGTATTCGTGCTCCAAGCGGTATTGAATCACTTCGAACTGGAGTTCGCCAACCGTTCCAACAATTTTGCGGTTGCCCAACTCCCGGACAAACAGCTGAGCCACTCCCTCGTCCGTGAGCTGTTCGATGCCCTTCTCGAGCTGCTTGCTCTTCATCGGATCCTTGTTCACCAGTTCTTTGAAGATTTCCGGTGAAAAACTGGGAATGCCCCGGAATTGGAAGTCTTCGCCTTCGGTCAGGGTGTCTCCGATTTTGAAATGCCCCGTGTCATACAACCCGATGACGTCCCCTGCCCACGCTTCCTCCACCACACTCTTGTCCTGTGCGAGGAAGGTGGCCGGGTTGGCGAACTTGAGCCTTTTTTGAAGCCGAACATGGTGGTAGAAGGTGTTGCGGCGAAAGGTCCCGCTGCACACCCGCAAGAAGGCGATGCGGTCTCGGTGGCGTGGATCGATGTTCGCATGGATCTTGAAGATGAAACCACTGAACGTAGGCTCGTCCGGTCGGACATCGCGCAAATCGGCTGCCCGGGGTCGGGGGTCGGGAGCGATTTCGATGAAGGTGTCCAGCAGTTCTTGGATGCCGAAGTTGTTCGCCGCACTTCCGAAGAAAACGGGAGCCAAATCTCCGTCCAAGTAGGGTTGAGGATGCCATTCCTCGTAAACCCCAGAAATCAAATCGATGTCTTCGCGGAGTTTGGCCGCGTGCCGTTCGCCCACCAGCGCATCGAGTTCGGGGTCTGCCAAGTCCTTCACCTCCACCACATCCTTGGAGATCTTGGTTTTGTCCGGGTTGAAGAGGCGAACCGTTTCCCCGTACAAGTTGTAAACCCCTTTGAAGGTGTGTCCCCCGGAGATGGGCCAGCTGAGCGGTCTGACTTGGATGCCGAGTTTGGCCTCCAATTCATCCAACAAATCAAAGGGGTCCTGCCCCTCCAAATCCAGCTTGTTGATGAAGACAATCACGGGCGTCTTGCGCATCCGGCAGACTTCCATCAACCGCTCGGTCTGGGCCTCCACCCCTTTCACACAGTCCACCACCAAGATGACACTGTCCACCGCCGTCAGGGTGCGGTAGGTGTCCTCAGCAAAATCCTTGTGCCCCGGGGTATCTAGCAGGTTGATGAGCCGATTCCGGTAGTGGAAGGCCATCACCGACGTGGCTACCGAAATCCCCCGCTGGCGCTCGATTTCCATGAAGTCAGAAGCGGCCGTCTTGGTGATTTTGTTGCTCTTGACTGCCCCTGCGGTCTGGATGGCGCCCCCGAAGAGCAAGAACTTCTCCGTCAGGGTCGTCTTGCCCGCGTCCGGGTGGGAAATGATGGCAAACGTGCGCCGCTGCGCAATTTCTTCTTGAATCGAGGACATGGAAGGCCAAATTTACACCAACCTGTGTGACTTGGGGCACGGACAACCCGCCGTCTGACCCCCAACTTTGCACCCAACAACAAAAAGAAGGAACCATGTTTTTCGGACCTAGTACGGACCTAACCCCAGCCGCTTTCCAAGCCAAGCTCCAATCGGAAGGGGGGGTGGTCATCGATTGTCGGACTTCCGCTGAAACCGCAGAGGGCATGTGGCCCGGAGCCAAGCAACTGGACTGGATGTCCGGTGAGTTCCAGCAGCGTGTGTCGGAGCTCGATCCCCAGCAGAACTGCTATCTCTACTGCCGCAGTGGTGCGCGCAGTGGTGCGGCCGCTTCCTTCTTGCGCAGCAAGGGCTTTGCCCATGTGTTCAACCTGGGTGGCTATGGCAGCATTGCCCGCTTGCAGTAAACTCCCATGGAACAGAATTTCAATGACTTGATCCAGGGGGAGACCCCCGTCTTGGTGGACGTATTCGCTGATTGGTGTGGTCCCTGCCAGGCCATGATGCCCGAAATCGATGCTTATGCAAAGTCGATCGGGGACAAGGCACGCGTGCTCAAAGTGAACATCGACCGCAACCCATCACTCGGGCAGGCATTCCAAATCCGTGGGGTTCCCACCTTGCTGCTCTTCAAATCAGGCAAGTTGGTTTGGCGGGGTTCGGGCTGGCACTCGCAGGCCCAGCTCGCATCCATCGTGGCGCCACACGTCGAAGGCTGAAGGCCCAGATTTGCATCGCGAAACCCGCGGTCTCCTCAGAATTGATAGCGCAGGGAGATGGCGCCATCATCGCTGTTGAAGTCGCTGCTTCCGATGAAAATCAGGCGCGGCTTCCAATCGAGACCCAGGCTCAGCGGACTGCTGCCCAGGAGGTACTCGATGCCGATGATGCCATCCACGCCCAGTTGGAGCGAACCTCCCATCTCATCGGTGCCCCCCAAGCGCGCGGTCGCCCCCGCGCCATAGTACCAGCGGAGAGATTCCGTTGCAAAATCGTATCGGTGAAACTCGTACAAGCCGGTGATCAGGAGTCCTTCGGAGTCGAAAGACACGATGCCCTCAATGGCCTCGCTGTCGTCGAAGACAAAATACTTGCCCGTGATGCCGGTGAAAACACCGCCGCGCAAACCCACAGATTTGGGTTGGTACTGGGCGAGCGCATCTTGAGCCACCCCGAGTAGACCCAAGGTGACCGAGAAGAAGAGGAGGAAGTGGCGTGAGTGCATGGTGAAAGGAGGGAAGGAAGGGAAAACGATGGAGTCAAAAAAAAGCCCCGGCTCAGCCGGGGCTTTGTGATGGCATGGGCCCAAAGGGCTCATTTGCCCGCCGCCGGCGTCACCTGTGCGGTGATCGACAAGATTGTCTG
>JBIKTK010000195.1:0-3934 GCA_044348125.1 Flavobacteriales bacterium
CGGGTGTCCCAGTGGGCATACAACAGCACCCGCTCCGTGGCCTCCGGGTTGTAGGCGCCAATGATGTTCCGGATGTCGAGCCAGGTGCCGTCGTAGGCTTGGACGCGGCCTGCCTGAACGGTGACTTTCGCACCGTGCCGGTTGAGCTCCTGGACCAACCAGTCACCGGTCCGGCGGTGGGCTTCCGAGTTGGGAACCCGGGGTCCGAATCCGACCTGCTGCGCGACATAGGCATAGGCAGAATCCCGCTGGAAGGCAGGTGCCTGCACCCTTTGGGCGGCACCCGCATCCTCCGGCGGTGGCCCATCATCCCCCGATCCACAGCCGGTTCCGCAACCCCATCCCATGACCAGGGACAGCAAGAGAATGGTCCATGCGGACAGCGACCGAGTCGGTTGCGGGGTTCGGGTCACTGTGCGCTCCATGTGGTTCCGTCTTTGCCGTCTTGAATTTGAATGCCGAGCGCGCTCAGCTCCTGCCGGATGGTGTCAGCGAGGGCGAAGTTTTTTTCCGATTTGGCCTGCTGGCGAAGCCGGAGGATGAAGTCCATCAAGGGCTCCGTCCAGCCGTCACTTGCGGATTGCGCGGCTTTCCAGGCCAAACCCAGCACCCCCCCCCCCCATTCGTCCAGCAAGTTCTGCAAGTCTCGCACTGCTGAACCGCTGCAGGCCTGCCGCCCGTCGCGGAAGGCGTGGACCAACTTCGCTGCGTCGAAGAGCACCGAAATCAGCACCGGGGTGTTGAAGTCGTCGTTCATGGCAGCGTAACACCGCTCTTGCAATGCGACAACGGCTTCCTGCCCTGTGCCTTCGGGAGCAGTGGGCACCACATGGTCCAAGGCTTCGCGCGCCTGGCTCAGACGCTCGAACCCTTTTTCTGCTGCCTGCAAGGCCTCGTTGGAAAAATCCAGTGTGCTGGCATAATGGCCCTGCAGCATGAAGAACCGGACGGTCGTGGCACTGTATCCTCGCTCAAGCAGGGGGTGGTTGCCCGTCAACAACTCTTCGGGGGTGAAACCATTGCCTTCGGATTTGGCCATCTTCCGGCCATTGACCGTGAGCATGTTGCCGTGCATCCAATAGCGCACCGGGCGTTCCTCCCCATGGGCTGCGACATTCTGGGCAATCTCGCATTCGTGGTGCGGGAACTTCAAGTCCATTCCTCCCCCGTGGATGTCGAAGTGGGTGCCGAGGTACTTCGTGCTCATGGCAGAGCATTCCAGGTGCCAGCCGGGGAACCCGACGCTCCAGGGCGAAGGCCAATGCATCAAATGAGAGGGGTCCGCTTTTTTCCAAAGCGCAAAGTCCAAGCCGTCCCGTTTTGCTTCTTGGCCATCCAACAGCCGGGTCGAAGTGAGCAGTTCGTCAATCTTCCTGCCCGAAAGCTCCCCATAGGGATGTCGTTCGTTGAACTTCCGCACATCGAAATAGACACTTCCGTCGGACTCGTAGGCATATCCAGCATCCAGAATCGATTGGATGAGTGCAATTTGCTCCACAATGTGGCCGGTGGCGGTGGGCTCGATGGAGGGAGGGAGGATTTGGAAGAGCCGCATGACATCATGGAAGTCGTTCGTGTACTTCTGCACGACTTCCATGGGTTCGAGATTTTCGAGTTTGGCCTTGCGGGCAATCTTGTCCTCGCCTGCGTCTGCATCATCGGTCAGGTGGCCCACATCGGTGATGTTCCGGACGTAACGCACCTGATAACCAATGTATTGAAGGTACCTGAAAACGGTATCAAACGTCAAGAAGGTCCGAACGTTGCCCAAATGAACGTTCGAGTAAACGGTCGGACCACAAACGTACATGCCCACATGTCCCGGGACCAAGGGCACAAAGGGCTCCTTGGTGCGGGTGAGGCTGTTGTAAATGTGCAGGGGTTGCATGGCTATCGGCGGCAGCATCAGGCGCCCAGGACTCGGATGGACCAAGCTTCGAGCATGCAGTCTGCCAAGCCATCTACGTTCACCGTGGGCTTCCAACCCCAGTCGCGCCTTGCAGCGCTGTCGTCGATGCTCGCAGGCCAACTATCGGCAATGGCTTGGCGATGGTCGGGTGCATACTGGATTTCAAAATCAGGCACCAAGCGGCGAATGGCCTCTGACAGTTGTGCAGGATTGAAGCTCATCGCACCCAAATTATAGGATGTTCGGACGCGGATGTTCTCGGAAGGTGCCTCCATCAATTGCAGGGTTCCTTGAACGGCGTCCTCAATGTACATCATGGGAAGGGTCGAGTCAGGACGTAGGAAGCAAACGTAGGGTTGACCAAGTGCTGCGTAACGAAAGATGTCTACTGCATAGTCGGTGGTGCCTCCGCCTGGCTCCGAGCGGTGTCCGATGAGCCCAGGGTAGCGGAGGCTGCGAACGTCAACGCCATACCTCTGGTGGTAATACCGGCACCACCACTCTCCAGCTTGTTTCGAAATGCCGTAAACCGTGGTGGGGTCCAACACTGCGTCCTGCGGCACCTGCTCTTTCGGGGTCGCTGGACCGAAGACCGCAATGGAACTCGGCCAGAAAACTTTGGATACCCGTCCTTCTCGGGCGCATTCCAAAACGTTGAGCAAGGAAGCCATGTTGAGGTCCCATGCGGCCAAGGGACGGGCTTCACCCGTGGCGGATAGCATGGCGGCCAGGTGGTAAACGGTCTCATAGGGCCCTTGGTCTAAAACGGCACGCAAGGCATCTCGGTCCGTGGCATCGAGATGAACGTACGGGCTTCGCATCAGGTCCTCATTGTCCGGGACGCGAATGTCTGCGATGGTGACATTTTCGATGCCCAAGCGCTCTTGCAATGCCAGCACCAGTTCGACGCCGAGCTGGCCAGCGGCGCCAATGACCAATTGCTTTTTCATGTCCTCCAAAAATAAGGCACGCAGCGGATTTCCGGCTGACCTCGCTGGATCGTGGGGATTAACTTTGTTTCGTGGAAACAACAGATTACCATTACGACCTTCCGGATGAGCGCATTGCTCGGTATCCGGTGTCTCCGCGGTCCGATGCGCGGTTGTTGCATTGGAAGGCCCCCGGGGCGCTGGGGCATCACCGGGTTCGTGATCTGGCCACCCACTCCGAATTGCTCGGCGTAGGGGCTCAGGTTTGGCACAATGTGTCGCGCGTGATTCGGGCCCGGATTTATGCCCGTCGACCCACCGGTGGGATATTGGAAGTGTTGTTGCTTGAGCCGGTAGATCAACCTGTGGAAGCAGCGTTGGGGTCATCCGCACCCTCGGTCTGGCGGTGCATGGTCAGGGGTGCCAAACGATGGACTTCAGGCCCGGTCCAGGCCTTGCAAGACAGCGGGGTCACCATGGATTTGGTCGCTGTTGAATCTTCCGGAACCCGGCTCATCCGATTGGAGTGGACCTCAGAAGGGGCTTTGGGAGAACTTTTGGATGGTTTGGGAACCCTCCCCTTGCCGCCGTATCTCGAGCGGGACACGGAGCCCGAGGATGATGAACGGTACCAAACGATTTACGCATCGGCTCCGGGCAGTGTCGCAGCACCCACAGCGGGACTTCATTTTGATGCACAAGTTTGGTCAGGTATCCAAGGCTATGCCTCCGTTCATGCGGTCACCTTGCATGTAGGGGCAGGCACGTTCAAACCGCTCGGCGACGGAGGTTGGGCGGCACACCACATGCATGTTGAGCAGGTGATCTTGGGGGTTTCGGATTTGGAAGCCTTGGCGATTCCTGGGGTCAGGCGGGTGGCTGTTGGCACCACCTCGCTGAGGTCCTTGGAGAGTTTTTTCTGGTGGGCCGTTGTTTGGCGTGCGACGGGCTACCGTCCCACCGAGGTGAAGCAGTGGGATTGGAAGCAACACGCTGCAGATGGGGAAGGTTGGACCATCCATGAGGCTGCGGCATGGGTTCTGCAGCAATTTCGTGCGCACGGATCGGAGAATGGGCTGATTGCCTTTGCCACCGG
>JBIKTK010000318.1:0-3930 GCA_044348125.1 Flavobacteriales bacterium
AGCCCCCGCGGCCCACCTAACCCCGCCCCCCGCGCCTGCCCCGCCCCCCGCGCCTGCTCCCTCGCCCTCGTCCCTCGCGTCGCAGCCGCCCTCGTCCCTCGCGTCGCAGCCGCCCTCGTCCCTCGCGTCGCAGCCGCCCTCGTCCCTCGCGTCGCAGCCGCCCTCGTCCCCCGCGGCGCAGCCGCCCTCGTCCCTCGTCCCTCAATCTCAACCTCCCCCCATCGGCTCCCTCCGCGCCTCCGGCGTCCGACTTGCGGCGCCCAAATCCCTGGCGGGAGCGCGGCCGCAGCAGGAGGGAAGCAACGCGGAAGTTGCGGAAATTGAGGTGGTCGAACGGGAGGCATTTGATTTGGCGAGCGTCGAGCGAGCTTGGAAAGAATTCGCAGAAGGCTTGAAGGAGGAGGGGAAACAGGGGCCGGCGGCGGCGTTGGCCTCGGCGAAGCTGGAGCTTGCGGGTACGATGCTCTCGGCCGAGTGGTTGAATGAAGTGCAGCTGTCCCAAATCGCTGACTTCCGCGCAGCCCTGTGCGCGCACTTGCGCGTCCGCGTCCGCAACGGGGCGTTGGAGCTCGAGGTGCGCGTCCGGCCGCAGGATGCGCCTGAGCGGGCGGTTTTCTTGACGGACCGGGACCGCTACGAGGCCTTCGTGGCGGCGAATCCGGCGGTGGACGAACTCCGGCGGCGGCTCGACCTCGATTTTGCATAGGCGGTGAACCTTCGCCGGGCGCAGGTGTTGCTCCCGCATGGTACGAATTGCAGAATTTCGGGTACGGGTGTTTTTGGCCGCGGTGCTGGCCCTCTTCGCGGGCGGCGCGGCGGCCCAAACCGGCACCATCCGCGGCCGGGTCGTGGATGGCGACACAAACGAGCCCATTCCGTTCGCCTCGGTCGTCGTCCAGGATTCCCGCCTCGGCACGGTGACGGACCTCGAGGGAGCCTTTGCACTCGAGGGGGTGCCCGCCGGCCTGCGCAACGTCACGGTCAGCTTTGTCGGCTACCGGACCCGTACCGTTTTTGAAATCGAAGTGACGCCTGCCCGTCCGGCCGTGATCAACGTGGCGCTGGAGGCAGAAACCATCACGATCGGCGATGCCGTGGTGGTCGAAACCCGGCGGTCGACGCAGGCCGAGGCCCCGTTGAGCGTCCGCAGCATCGGCACGAACGAAATCAAGCGCAACCCCGGGGGAGGCCGGGACATCAGCCGCGCCCTCCGGACCCTGCCCGGCGTGGCCGCCATTCCCAGCTTCCGGAACGACATCGTCATCCGCGGCGGTGCCCCGAACGAGAACCGCTTCTACATCGACGGCATCGAAATCCCGAACATCAACCACTTCGCCACCCAAGGCGCCAGCGGCGGCCCCGTCGGCATGATCAACGTCGACCTCGTCGAAAACATCGACTTCTATGCCGGAGCGTTCCCGGCGGCCCGCGGCAATGCCCTGAGCTCGGTGATGGAGTTCGGCTTCAAAGAGGCGCGCCGCGACGAATGGACGGCAAACCTCGTGGTGGGGACGAGCGACCTCGGCCTCACCCTCGAGGGCCCCACCGGGGAGCGGTCTTCGCTGATCGCCAGTGTACGCCGGAGTTATTTGCAGCTCGTGTTCCAAGCGCTCGGCCTGCCGTTTTTGCCCATCTACAACGACTACCAGTACAAGTGGACGTGGCGGCCGGACGACCGCAACGTGGTGACGGTGCTCGGGTTAGGCGCGTTGGACGACTTCGAGCTGAACCTGGATTTGGCGGCGGACACCGCCGCGGACGATTACCTCGAACGCGTGGCCATCCTCGGCTTTCTCGACGTGCAAACGCAGTGGAATTACACGCAGGGGGCCAAATGGGACCGCTACCTCGACGACGGCCGCTGGACCTTCGTGGCGAGTCGTAACATGTTGAACAACAGGGCGTACAAGCACGTGGAAAACGACACGAGTCTGCCGCTCATCCGCGACTACCTCTCGCGCGAGATCGAGAACAAGTTCCGCGCCGAGCGCCGCCGCACCTTCGAAAGCGGCATCGAGGCGACGTGGGGAGCAGGCTACGAGTATGTAAAGTATGAGAATTCGACCGACGACAAGCGGTTCGATCCAGCGAGCGGAGGAGTGGTTCCGATTTCGTTCCGGAGCGCCTTCCAGGCCCACAAGTACGGCGGATTCGCACAGGCCTCGGGCCGCGTGGCAGCAGACCGGTTGACCCTATCGGCGGGCTTGCGGCTAGACGGTTCGGATGCCGCCAGCGGTCTCATGAATCCGTTGCGGGCGGCGTCGCCCCGGGCATCGGCGAGCTTTTCGTTTGCCCCGGGGTGGACGGCAAATGCGAACGTCGGTATCTACCACCAACTGCCTGCCTACACCGTCCTCGGTTTCGCAGATGCGGCAGGGGTGCGGGTAAATGCGGATGCCTCCACCCGCTACCTCTCGAACCGCCAAGCCGTGGCCGGCATCAAGTGGGACAACGGCCGCCGCAACCTCCTGATTTCCGTAGAAGGCTTTTACAAAGGCTACCAAAACGCTGCGGTCAGCACCTCCACCGGTGTCCCGCTGGCGAACCTCGGAGCGGACTTCGGGGTGGTGGGCAACGAGAAGGTGGAGTTTACTGGGCTCGGAAGGGCCTATGGCACCGAATTTCTGTTCCAGCAGCGGCTGTTCAAGGGCTTTTATGGTCTGCTGGCGTACACGTTTGTGCGCAGCGAGTATGCGGCGTCCGAGGAGGCAGGGTTTGCGCCGAGCACGTGGGACAACCGCCACATTTTGAGCCTGACGGGCGGAAAGAAGTTTGAGGGGGGGTGGGAAGTGGGGGCACGGCTTTTGGCAAGCGGCGGTCTGCCGTTCACGCCCATCGATCCCGCCTCGTTGTCGGTGGAATCTTGGGATGTCTACGGCCGTCCACTTCCGGACTACAGCCGCTTGAATACCGGCCGCAACGGGGCCTTCCACCAGCTCGACATCCGCATCGACAAGAAGTGGTTCTTCCCGCAGTGGTCGCTCGACGTCTTCCTCGAGGTGGTCAACGCGACGGGAGCCGCCGTGCCGCAGCCGGCCTCGACCGACGTCGTCCGCGATCCGGTGACGGGTCGTCCGGTGGAATCGCTCGATACGCCCGGTTTCTATACGCCGCGCATCCTCGATCCGAGCGCGGGCAACGTGTTGCCGTCGCTGGGGTTCATCATCGAACTCTGAGCGGCGAGGCGCGTACCTTCGGGCGATGCGGGTCGACAAGTACCTCTGGTGCATCCGGGTGTTCAAAACGCGCTCGGCCGCCACGGACCACTGCCGCGAGGGCAAGGTGTTCGTTGCGGACCGGCCGGTGAAGCCTGCGCTCGAGCTGCGCGGCGGGGAGCGCATCCGGATCCGCATGGGCGCCGTGCACTTCGAATGGGAGGTAATCGGGTTCCCCAAATCCCGGGTTTCAGCGGCTTTGGTTCCTGACTTCGGCCGGGACATCACGCCGGAGGAGGAGCTGCGGCGCCTCGAGGAAATTCGAGCGGCGCAGAGCGATTTGCTGCGTCCCACCGGCCGGCCGACCAAACGCGACCGACGCGATTGGGAAGACTTCTTCGACAGCTAACGCCATGGAAATCCATCTCATCCCAGGCATTGCCACCCGGCCCGTGCGCTTCGCCGTCTTGTGGCAGCACCGGCCCGATTGCGCATCTTGTTTCCTGCCCGAGGACGATGCGCCGGACGCGCGCCACCTCGGGGCCTACCTTCCCGACGGCCGGCTCGTGGGGGTCTGCACCCTGCTCGCTCAAGCCCCCACCCACTACCCGGACGCGGTCCCTGCCGGTCGCCGTCCGTACCGCCTGCGGGCGATGGCGACACTGCCCGACGTGCGCGGCACCGGAGTCGGCGCGGCCCTCGTGCGCCGGGCGATCGCCGAAGCAGCCGCCTGCGGTGCGGACTTTCTTTGGTTCGATGCGCGTGAGGCGGCGTT
>JBIKTK010000196.1:0-3910 GCA_044348125.1 Flavobacteriales bacterium
TTTCGATGATCAAGCGCTGGATTGATCGGTTGCGCTCGTTGGGTGGGGGCTCCGGACAGCATCCGCCGAAGACCCTCGATGCCCTGGTTCGAAATGAGTTTGGCTTGAAAATCAAGAACCGGGCTTATTACGATGAGGCCATGACGCATGCTTCCATGCTCGATGGGGATACCACGGGACTCAAGAGCAATGAGCGTCTGGAGTTCTTGGGGGACAACGCGTTGGATTTGACGGTAGCGACCTTCCTTTTCTCGGCTTTTCCCAAGGACCAAGAGGGGGCATTGACACAGCGTAAGTCACAGATTGTGAACAGAAAGACGCTGAATTTGTTGGGTGAGCGAATGGGATTGCCTCATTTCATCCGAGCCAAGATGCGCCGCAAGGACATCCAAGATTCGGTGGTGGGTAATGCGCTGGAGGCACTCATTGGAGCGATTTATTTGGATCATGGCTTCCAGCAGACCAGCCAGGGGATTCTGCGCATGATCAAACGTCACGGCGCAGACGACAAGGTGCATCAGACGGCGGATTTCAAGTCCAAGCTCTTGCATTGGACCCAGCGCAACCGGAAGTCTTTGGATTTCAGGGTGGTCAAGGAATACGTAGAGGATGGGGATACCCGTTATGACATGGAAGTCCGCGTGGATGGCGCGGTGTTTGGTGTAGGCTCTGGGCGTTCGAAGAAGCTCGCGGAGCAACACGCTGCACACCACGCATGGCGAACGGTTTATGATCGCTACATCGCACAACGTGGTGAAGAATCTTCGGTGTTGGGAGAAGCGGCCGAAAAGGCCATTCGCGCCATGCCTGCGGGAACCGATGATGGTCCACGGATGCGGCGTCGAGGTCCGCGGGGTTCAGGATCCCGTGCGAAGAAGGAGGCGCTTTCTTCGGCCAAGCCAGTGGGCCGTGGAATCCCCAAGGAACAGGATAAGCCCGCCTCGTCGGGTCGTTCAGGGGGACCGGTTCGGGATGGGCGGAGGCCAGAGCCCCAGCCCAAACCCCAACCGGAGGTGCAAGCGAAGCCATTGACACCTGATGCGGTGCCCGGGTCGGGAGCCGTGGTGCGCAAGGATCGGGTCGACCGGGCAGCAAGGGCCGCTCGATTGGCGCAAGAACGTGCGGCTCCTCCAGTGCCGAAGGGGGAGGAATCGAATGCCAAGGGATCGGCCCCATCCGGGCCATCTGAGGGGGAGGCGGCAGCAACGCCTGCACGCAAACCAAGGCGGAGACCGAAAGGGGATGCGGTGGATGGTGCGGCTTCCTCGGAATGAAGTTTCTGTGCGTGCGGGGTTGAGGGACTTCGGTACCTTTGTTTCATGGCATGGTTGGAAGCAGATTTTGAGGATGCATTGGATTTTCAACTCTTCGGGTTGACGAGTGTTGTGGGAAGCCACAGGTTGTGTTGGGAACTGAACCGAGCGTTGGGTTGGGGGTTGACGTATTACCGGACTTTGGGTTTGCCTGAATCCTCCCGGAAAATGGATCCGGATGAAGGGAGTGAACCACCTGCTTTTGTCGCACATCGATACCACCGGCCTCAATTGGGCTGGGATGTGACCTTGGTGTTGAACCGCGCTGAGCGTAGGGTGTTGGTGGAAAAGCTGCCGAGGGTGGACTATCTGCTGCGTGTGGGTGAATGCACCCACGATTTGGAGCCCCTGCCTACCCTGTTGAAGCAATTGCCCTCGGTGACCTGGGCAACATCGTTGGATGTCATGAAGACGGGTGCTTGGGAAACCATGGGATTGTTGGATGTGAGAAAGGATTGAATACCAGAGAGATGAAAAGGACTAAGATTGTAGCGACCCTGGGGCCAGCGTCGTCTTCCAAGGAAATGTTGCGCGCTTTGGTGCACGCCGGTGTGAATGTGTTTCGCCTGAATTTCTCCCATGGAGATTATGAGGCGCATGGTTTGACCTTGGAGAACATTCGTGCGGTGGACCAAGAGTTGGGCACGTGTACGGCAACGCTGGCCGATTTGCAGGGGCCGAAACTCCGGGTGGGCGATATCGAGGGAGGCAGCATGGAGTTGGTCGAGGGGGGTACCTTGCTGATTCGAACGGGCCGTGAGATGGGCCGTGAAGGGGTTGTATCCACCACGTACACGGCCTTTGCCCGGGATGTACAGGTCGGGGAACCGGTGCTGTTGGATGACGGAAAGATTCGATTGGAGGTGTTGGAAACCAATGGTTTGGATGAGGTTCGTTGCCGGGTGGTGAACAGCGGATTGCTGAAGCCGCGGAAAGGCATCAACTTGCCGCGAACCAAGGTGTCTTTGCCGTGCATCACGGAGAAGGATGCGGCGGATTTGGCCTATGCGCTGGAAAACGATGTGGATTGGATCGGGTTGTCGTTTGTGCGCCGTGCATCGGACATCCGAGAGTTGCGGGAGGTCATTCAACGATCGGGGAAGCACGCGCGCATCGTTGCGAAGATTGAGAAGCCTGAGGCATTGGCAGAGCTGGATGGCATCATTGAGGCGACGGATGCGGTGATGGTGGCAAGGGGAGATCTGGGGGTGGAGGTCCCCATGGAAACGGTTCCCATGATCCAGAAGGACATTATTTCCCGCTGCATGGAACGGGGGCGGCCTGTGATTGTGGCCACGCAGATGATGGAGTCGATGATCGAAAATCCGGTACCTACCCGTGCCGAGGTCAATGACGTAGCCAATGCGGTGCTGGATGGTGCCGATGCGGTGATGTTGAGTGCGGAAACGAGCGTGGGTGCTTATCCGGTGCAAGCCGTTCTGGCGATGGCGCGAATCGCGGAAGAGATGGAGCAGCACGACCGGGTTTTTTACCACGACCGGGCGCCCATCAGTTCGTCCGAGGACCGATTCGTCAGTGACAGCATGTGTTACAGCGCGTGCCGTTTGGCGAAGCGGGTGGATGCGCAGGCCATTGTGACCATGACGTTCTCGGGATACACGGCCATGCAGGTCGCGAGTCAGCGTCCCCGTGCCCATATCTATGTCTTCACGGCGAACAAGTGGATTTTGAACCAAATGAGTTTGGTTTGGGGGGTACAGGCCTTCCCGTACATGAAGATGGTGAGCACCGACCACACCATTGCGGACATCAAGCAACTGCTTTTGCAACATGGCAAGGTGGGGATGGGCGATTTTGTGGTCCATTTGGCCAGCATGCCCATTGCTGACGCGGGGATGACGAACATGCTCAAATTGAGCAAGGTCTGAGTCGTATCTTCGGGGGTTGATTCGAACCGAGCAGCCATGGGTGTAAGATTCCCCGAACGGGGTACGTTGAATTTGACGGCAATTGCCGAAGAAATTCTAGAGCTTTGGGAACGGGAAGCCTTGTTCCAACGGAGTGTGGAGAACCGACCCATCGATCGCTCTTTCGTGTTTTATGAGGGACCTCCTTCGGCCAATGGCCGTCCAGGTATTCACCACGTGATGTCTAGGACCATCAAGGATTTGGTCTGCAGGTATCAGACGCTCAAGGGTTTTCGGGTAGAGCGAAAGGCCGGATGGGATACGCACGGACTTCCAGTGGAGCTGGGTGTAGAGAAGGAGTTGGGCATCACGAAAGAGGACATTGGAACGAAGATTTCTGTCGAGGCTTACAACGCGGCGTGTCGTGAGGCTGTGATGCGGTACACGGGAGTTTGGAACGATTTGACCCGCCGCATGGGCTATTGGGTGGACATGGAGCGGCCCTATGTGACCTACGATTCCAAGTACATGGAATCGGTCTGGTGGTTGATCGCCCAATTGTTTGACAAGGGTTTGGTCTACAAGGGTTATACCATACAACCCTACAGCCCCAAGGCGGGAACGGGATTGAGTTCCCATGAACTCAATCAGCCAGATGCCTACAAGATGGTGAAGGACACCACCGTAGTGGCCCAGTTCCGTGCGTTGCCAGATTGTGCCGAACGGGTG
>JBIKTK010000197.1:0-3900 GCA_044348125.1 Flavobacteriales bacterium
TTTCCCGCTTGCTCCAGGCTTCGGACTACAAGGTGGAGCAAGCCGAACGCGGCATCGTCTTCATCGATGAAATCGACAAGATTGCCCGCAAAAGCGACAACCCGTCCATCACGCGGGATGTCAGCGGAGAGGGGGTGCAGCAAGCGCTCCTGAAACTGCTCGAAGGAGCCGAGGTCCACGTCCCACCCCAAGGTGGCAGGAAACATCCGGAGCAGAAATTGATCACGATCAACACCCGCCACATCCTCTTCATTTGCGGGGGTGCCTTCTCCGGCATCGAACGCATCATCGAGCGGCGGGTGAAGCGTTCGTCCATCGGGTACACCACCCGGGAAGTCAACATCGAACCGGGAGATATGTTGTCCCATGTTTCGCCAGCCGACTTGCGTTCCTTCGGGCTCATCCCGGAACTCATCGGACGTTTTCCGGTCCTCACCCACCTGTCCCCGCTGGACGCTTCTGCCCTGCGTCGCATCTTGACCGAGCCCCGCAATGCCCTCATCAAGCAGTACATCCGCTTGTTCGAAATCGATGGCATCGCGCTCCGATTCGAGGCGTCTGCGCTGGACTACATGGTGGAAAAAGCATTGGAATTCCAATTGGGTGCCCGCGGCCTCCGCAGCATCTGTGAAGCCATCCTCAACCCGGCCATGTTCGAATTGCCCGGCACGAAAACCAAAGAACTGAAGGTGGACCGAGCGTACGCGGAAAAGCGCATGCTCGATGCCGACCCCCAAGCCCTGCGGGTCGCCTAACCTCCCCCCGGCATGGCAGGCAAGGACACCCCACTGATGCAGCAGTACAGCCGCATCAAGAAGCAGTATCCGGATGCCATCCTGTTGTTTCGGGTGGGCGACTTTTACGAGACCTTCGGAGAGGATGCCATCCGGGCCGCAGCGGCATTGGAAATCGTCCTGACCAAACGGGGAAACGGCAGCGCCTCAGAAATCGAACTCGCGGGCTTCCCACACCATGCCTTGGACAATTACCTGCCCAAACTCGTGCGGGCAGGCAACCGGGTGGCCGTCTGCGACCAGTTGGAGGATCCGCGGCTCGCCAAGGGCATTGTCAAGCGGGGCATCACCGAGTTGGTCACCCCCGGAGCGACGTTCCACGACCAGGTCCTCCAGGCCCGCACGAACAACTATCTGGCCGCCTTCCATGCGGGCAAGCAGGAAACCGGGGTCGCGTTCTTGGACCTGTCTACGGGGGATTTCCATGCGGGCCAGGGTCCAGCAGCCCTCGTGGAGCGTTGGATACGGGCCTTCTCGCCGTCCGAGGTGCTGTATGAACGCAACGCCAGCGCTTCCGTTCCGGGGTTTCCGGGGGAGAAATGCCACCGGACCCGGATGGATGACTGGGTGTTTCAGGCCCAATTCGGGCAGGAAAAGCTGCAGAAGCACTTTGGGACGCAGTCGTTGAAGGGGTTTGGCCTGGAAGACTGGCCGGAAGCGGTGACAGCGGCAGGGGCCATCCTCCAGTACCTCGAACTTACCCACCACCACGAGGTGGGGCACATCCGGCACCTTCGGCGGCTCACGGCGGAGGGCCACCTGTGGCTCGATCGGTTCACGGTGCGCAACCTGGAACTCATCCAACCGATGCAACCGGATGGCAAGGCGCTCCTGTCCGTGCTCGACGCGACCGCTTCCCCGATGGGCGGGCGGATGCTCCGGCGGTGGCTGAGCATGCCCCTGACCGACATCGGCGGCATCGAACAGCGGCAAGCAGCGGTGCAGGCCTTCGTGGAGCAACCCGAGATTCGGAACACGGTGCGCAACTTGCTGAGCGGGGTGGGCGATCTCGAACGGCTGGCGTCCAAGGCCAGCAGCCTGCGCATCCTGCCCCGGGAGCTGGCGCAAATCCGGAAGGGACTCCATGCGTTGCACGCCATTGCGGCAGCGACGGAGGGCGAGCCGGCCTGGATTCCCTTCTTGGAGGGGCTGGTCCCCTGCGACGTGCTGCTCGCGCAGTTGGACCGGGAGTTGGCCGATGAGCCCGCCTTGACGGTGGCGCGCGGCCCGGTCATCCGAGCCGGGGTATTCCCTGAGCTGGACCGCTTGCGGGACCTGCGCCAGAATGCCCACGCGGCACTGGACGCCATCGTCCAAGCGGAGTCCCTGCGAACCGGCATCCCTTCCCTGAAAATCGATTCCAACCAGGTCTTCGGCTACTACCTCGAGGTCCGGCACGCCCACAAAGACAAAGTGCCAGCCGCTTGGATCCGGAAGCAAACCCTGACCCAAGCGGAGCGGTACATCACCCCGGAACTCAAAGAGCTGGAGGGCCGGATTTTGGAGGCGCAGTCCGGCAGCGAGCAACAGGAGCAACGCCACCTGGACGCATTGATCGCCGCGGTGGCACGTGAAATTGCCGCCCTCCAGGAGAACGCCGCTGGGCTCGCGCGCATCGACGTTCTAGCCAGCTTCGCCACCGTGGCCGAAGAGAACCAATACGTCAGGCCCACGTGGCAGGAGGAGTTCGCGTTGGAAATCCGCGGGGGCCGGCATCCCGTCATTGAACGGGTTTTGCCTGCAGACCAGCCCTATGTCGCGAACGACCTCACCTTGGATCCGAAGTCTGCCCAATTGTTGATGATCACCGGGCCCAACATGTCCGGAAAGTCCGCCTTGCTTCGTCAGACGGCCCTCATCTGCCTCATGGGCCAGTGTGGCTCCTTTGTGCCCGCGACCTCGGCACATTTGAGTCCTTGTGACCGGATTTTCAGCCGGGTCGGCGCTTCAGACAACCTCGCCACAGGCGAGTCCACGTTCATGGTCGAAATGAACGAGACAGCATCGATTGTGAACAATTTGACCCGCCGGAGCTTGGTCATCCTCGATGAAATCGGTCGCGGAACCAGCACGTACGATGGTGTGAGCATCGCTTGGGCGCTGGCCGAGTACCTGCACGAGCACCCCCACCTGAGGCCACTGACCCTTTTCGCAACCCACTACCACGAACTCAACGACATGGCCGGCCGGTTTCCTCGGATCCGGAATTACAACGTTCAGGTCCGTGAGGTGGGGGGACAGGTGGTGTTCCTGCGGAAGCTGGTGGAGGGAGGGAGCAACCACAGCTTCGGCATCCACGTGGCCCGGCTGGCGGGCCTGCCCGACAGCATCGTGGCGCGGGCGCAGAACCTCCTGGCCCAACTGGAACAGCGGTCTGCCGCGCCCACAGCACCGGGGGAGATGGAGATGGCGTCGCAACGGGAGGAGCAGGGCGTCCCGGTCGGTGCCGGCATGCAACTCAGCTTCTTCCAACTCGACGACCCCGTTTTGCTGCAAATCCGGGACCAGGTGCTGGGGCTCGACATCGACCACCTCACCCCCGTGGAGGCCCTGATGCGGCTGCACGAGATCCGAAAAGTCCTCAGCGGAAAGGGCTGAGCCCCGTCCTCACCTGAGCCCTGTCCTTGCCAGGGCATGGAATCACCGGGGTCGGCACGACTTCGGATAGCCCAGGAAGGACTTCTCCACCGAACGGAAGAGCGAGGCTGCATCCAAGTGGTCCGAAGCCTGGGCAAAATCCTGCACCCGTCCGTCCTTGAACCGGATCATGATGCCCCCCGGTTGATAAGGCTTGCTGCCCACCCGGTCGTGGATGACGAAATACCGGGCCTCCTCGGGTGACAATCCCAGCACCGATTGCACCCGGTCCACTGCCGCCGCACGCTCCGCTTCGCTGAACGGGGTCGCGCGCAGTTCGATGTGGAACAGCTGGCGGCTGACGATGGCGCGGGACAGCGTGGAAAGCACCCGATCGGGATGGTGTTGCCAAGCCTTGAGCGCCGCCAGAACATCGCTGTCATCCAGTTCGCTGAAGCGCTCCAGGATCTCCGGATCCGCGAGGAACCGCGCCTGGTCCAGCCGTTCGTACAGGAAAACGTGCAGGGCG
>JBIKTK010000198.1:0-3870 GCA_044348125.1 Flavobacteriales bacterium
GCGGCGGTTTCTGAAATCTGGACGTTGGGACCGAGGTTTGACACCGGACTCCGATCCGGGCGTGGCAACCTCCCCTGGGACTGCTCCATCGGGGGCGGCAGGTTGTTCCACGCGCTGGCCTCGGGACGCCCTTCGCTCCCGCAAACGGTCTCCCGGACGCGGGTTGCCATTGGCTTCGGTTGTTGGAGCCGAGGCGGGCGCCGCTTCCGTCACAGCTTCTGTCGGAGCTTCCGATGGAGTCGCTGCGAACAAGCCGGCAGATTCCGCTGCGGCCGCACCCCGTTTGCGCCCGCCCTTCGCAGGACGGCCTTCCTTCTTTTCGGGCGTTGCTCCTGCACCAGCAGGGGGAGCGGAGATGGACTTCTGGGCATTGCGTTGCACCGCTTGGCCATCCAAGATCCCGTAAACCAATTCTTGCTTCTTGAGTTTGTCGGAAGCTCCCAACCCCAATTTCTGGGCAATTTCACGAAGCTCGGCAACCTTTTTGCCGTTCAATTCAATGATGTCGTACATCCACGGTACTTTGTCTGGTCTAAAAGCGACACGGTCGAATGGGAAAGGGTATGCTAGAGAAACACCGGCCAACACCCCCCAAATCCCTCGGCGCTCAAATCGATTTCGGCACAATATTACGTCAAAACCTTCCTTCCACCATCTCCGGCACGCGGCCCCAACTCAATCACCTCGAGATTTTGGATTTGGCCTGACAACACGCGGAAGCGAACCAGCGTTCGAATGGCATGGAATCCGTGCATCCCTGCGGCCCCGGGATTGAGGTACAAGCCGCCCCAGCTCGTGTCGCGTTCGATGCGCAGAATGTGGCTGTGCCCGCAGATGAAAACACCCGGGCTTCGGGCCTGCAGTTCTGCCAGCACCCCCCGCGCATAGCCACCGGGACGCCCACCGATGTGGGTCATGGCGAACGCCAAGCCTCCGCATTCCCAGTTCAGGGTATGCGGAAAGGTGGCCCGGATGCGGTGGTCGTCGATGTTCCCAAACACCGCGCGAACGGGCGCCACCTGGGCCAAAGCATCCGTCACCGCCAATTGCCCGATGTCCCCGGCATGCCAAATCTCATCCACACCCCGGAAATGGTGCAGGATGCGGTCGTCCATCCAACCGTGGGTATCCGAAAGGAGTCCGATGTACATGGCAGCGGGTTGCGGCAGCGAATTTCCGGTTTTCCGGCCCAAATTGCGCCCATGAAGCGGATTCGGTTTCGGTGGGGACGTGGGGTAGGGGTGGTCCTGGCCTGTGCGATGGTTTGGGCGGCTGTAGGCCAAACCCAACCCGCCCCCAAGAGCAAGAAGGCCCGCCGGGCTTACGAGGCGGCCACCTTGGCCTACATGCAGCAGGACCTCGCGACGGCCCGGGCCCAGGCGGGGGAAGCGGTTCGCCGGGACAGCACGTATTTCGACGCTTGGATGTTGTTGGCGCAGTTGGCCCGCGAGGAAGAGCGGTGGGACGAAGCGGCAGAAGCGATGTCGCGGGGGTATGACCAGGATCCTGCGGGCTATCCTGCGGGCCGCGTCCAGTGGATCGAAGCGTTGCATCGGTCGGGGCGCTACGATGAGGCGGCTGCAGCGCTGGCGGAAGCCCGGCTGCGTCCGGAATGGACGCAAACCCGCCGGAAGCCGGAGGAAGCGACGCGGGAGGCAGCGCGGTGGGAGCAATTGGGACGCCATGTTGACTTCGCGCAGCGCGCCCTCGCGGCCCCAGTGGATGCCGCCGCCGCGCCGCTTCCGGGCGAAGTCAACACCCCGGAGCCGGAGTACCATCCGGCCCTGACCTTGGACGGTGGCACCCTCATCTTCACCCGGCTCGTGGGTTACCCTGCGGGCGGCAATGGCCGCTTCTCGGGCCAGGAGGACTTCTATCGTTCCCGGTGGTCCCCGGAGACCCGCAGTTGGCAGAGGGCGCAAGCCATGCACGACATCAACTCGGTGGGCAACGAGGGCGCTCCCGCCCTCCGGGGCGATGGCCGCCGGCTCATCTTCACCGCCTGCGAGACCCCCTTGGAGGGCTACGGGGAGCGCACCGGTCTGGGATCCTGTGACCTCTTCGAAGCCCGGTGGAACGCCCAGCAAGGTCGTTTTGAGCCCGCCGTGAACCTGGGGCTGCCCAACACCCGCGGCTGGGAGAGCCAGCCGACCCTCTCGGCCGACGGGCGCACCCTCGTCTTCGTGCGGGGCAACCGCCGCGCCGACGGCACCCGCGGGCAAGACCTCTTCGTGACGCGTCTGCTGCCGGACGGTTCCTGGTCCGAAGCCGTGCCCCTTCCCGGCGCCGTCAACACCGACGGGAACGAGGAGAACCCCGTCCTCCACGCAGACGGCAAAACCCTCTACTTCGCATCCGACGGTCACCCCGGCATGGGGGGCATGGATCTCTTCATGAGCCGCCTTCAACCCGATGGATCTTGGGGCGACGTAACCAACTTGGGCTTTCCGATCAACACCCAGGCCCACGAGAACAGCTTGGTGGTGGGGTCTGATGGCCGTTTGGCCTTGTTTGCGACCGACCGGGAGCGCCCCGGGGACAGTGACCTTTGGTCCATGCAGTTGCCCGAATGGGCTGGGGCCAGCGAAGTCGTGGCGTGGACGGGGCGCGTCTTCGATGCGGAGACCCTGGCGCCCGTGGAAGCCCAGGTGTGGGTGCTGCAGCCCGATGGAGAGGTGTTTGCCCAGATGCGGAGCGACGCGGCGGACGGGCGCTTCGTGCTGCCCATGTCTCAGGCTTCGGGCTGGATTTTCCAAGTGGAGGAACCCGGTTACGCCTTCTACAGTGCGCGCCATAATCCCGGAGGAGGGGAGGAACCGGGAGCAGGACCCGGGGCGGACAGCGAAGTGGCCATTGGATTGCGTCCCCTGCGTCCGGGGATGTCGTTTGCGCTCCGGGATGTTCGGTTTGCCACGGCCTCGGCGCAGTTGGAGGCTGTTTACCAGCCTGAGCTGGTGGGTTTGGCCCGCCTGCTGGCTGAAAATCAGGGCATCCGCGTGCGGCTGGTTGGGCACACCGATGCGACGGGCAACGCGCGGGAAAACCGGGTCCTCAGCGAGGCGCGTGCGGCGGCAGTCAGGTCTTTCCTCATCGGCCAAGGCATCGACCCAGCCCGGCTGGAATCGGCGGGCAGAGGGGCGGATGAACCGGTTGCGGACAACGGGACTGCGGAGGGGAGGGCTGCGAACCGTCGGACCGAAGTGGTCATTCTGGACTGACCAGGTTCTGGGACTCCACAACGGGAATGTAGGGGGGGATCGGGGCCGCCCGGCCCCATTCCCAGCGCAGGGCGATTTGCAGGGTGCGGGGCGGCATCGGGTTGTGGTACCGGCCTGCGTTTGCATTGACGGTCCACCAGCTGGAGCCCTCCGCTTGCAGCACGTTGAGGCAGGTCAAACGCCACCGCAAGGCACCGCCCGAGGGGAGGGGCGTCCGAAAACCGGCCTCGAGGTCGATGCGCGACTGGGCAGGCGCCCAATCCGTGTTGGCATCGTTGAGCGGGGTCCGGCTGTTCCAGCGCAGGTGGCCCTGCAGTTCCAGACGGTTCCAGCGCCATTGGGCGCGTCCCCCGAGGGTCCACTCCGGATTGCCGGGGAGCTGGGAAAGGCGGCGCTCCGGAAGTTGTTCATCTGGGCCATACACAAAGCGGTTCCAGGCGGCCATGGCCTCGAAGGTGGCATGTCCCCATTTTCCACCGCCGGCAGGGGTCGAGAGGACTGCCCATCCTTCCGCCCCGAGCATCCGGTGCTCTGATGCATTGTCGAGCAAGGGGCCGTCGGTGTCGTTCGCCACGGGCCCGATGGCGTTTCGCACGCGCTGGGAGAACGCCGCGAACTCGTACTGCAAAGGGCGATCCAACGGCGAGCGCAG
>JBIKTK010000199.1:0-3858 GCA_044348125.1 Flavobacteriales bacterium
ATTGTTGAGCCGCCTGCCCGTGGGCTCGGGTGCCGCGTACTTATTCGCTGCTTCGCTGCTTCCGGAGCACGCCAATGTCATCCGCCACGCCCTTTTTGTGCCCACGCTGTTGCGGATGGCGGAGCAAGCGCGAACCACCCCGGTCTACGCGGGAATCATCGGGGTGACTGCGGATTGGGCCATTCCGGGAGCACCCGCTTCCCCCGATGCCACCATCCGGATGGTGCCTGCCGACACGTCGCAAGCCACCCTGCTCCCAGAGGTTCGCAACCTCCCGGGCCGGCTCTTGCTGGGCATGGGGGCCCACCCGCCGGCCCAAGGGCACTACACGGTGCTTTCTGGCACCGACACCCTAGCGGTCCTGGGCATGAACAACAACCGGCTCGAATCGGATGCCCGGACCCACTCCATTCCCGAGTGGGAAGCCCAGCTCCAAGCCCAAGGCTGGGACCAAGCTGTCATCTGGGAAACCGACGCCCAAACCATCGCCGCCCGGGTGGCCCAGCTCGAGAAGGGAACGCCCTGGTGGAAGGGTCTCCTCTGGCTGGCTCTGGCGGCGCTCCTCACCGAAACCTTGCTGCTCTCCCGATGGAAAAGGCCCTCCTCCTCCGAGGCGTAACGGTCATCGACCCCGCCAGCCCAGCCCACGGCACCACCCTCGACATCCGTTGCGCCGGAGGCCGCATCGAGGCCATGGCGCCCCAACTCCCCGACGCGGGCGCCGAAGTTTGGGACGTCCCCGGCAGCTTCGCCTCCCCGGGATGGGTCGACGGCCAAGCCCACTTCCGGGACCCCGGCCACGAGCCCAAGGAAGGGCTGGAATCCGGCCTCGCTGCCGCCACCGCCGGCGGCTTCAGCGACGTGGTCCTGCTGCCCTCGACCACGCCCCCACTCGCCCACAAGAGCGACCTCGCCTACCTGCAGCGCCGGGCGGAGGGGCACGTGACCCGGGTCCACGCCATGGGCCTCCTGTCCCAAGACCGGGCAGGCGAGCGGCTGGCCGACAGCTTCGAACTGGCAGAAGCCGGTGCCGTGGCCTTCTTCGACGACGCCCCCACCCGCCGCCCGGAAATGCTGCGTCGCGGACTCGAGTACACCGCCGACCTCGGACGGCCAGTGGTTTCCCAGCCCACCGAGCTCGACCTCAACCCAGGAGCCCACATGCACGAGGGCGTGACCAGCACCCAAATGGGCGTCATGGGCACCCCGGCGGTGGCCGAATCGATGCGGATGCAACGGGACCTGGACGTGCTGCGCTATACCGGCGGCCGCCTGCACTTCTCGCTCATCACCACCCGCCGGGGCGTCGAGCTCCTGCGCGATGCGAAGCGGGAAGGACTGGCCGTCACCGGATTCACTTCCGCCTACCACCTTTGGTTCTGTGATGCCGACCTGCTCGGCTTTGACGGTTTGTTGAAGGTTTGGCCGCCTTTCCGGTCCGAAGAAGACCGGGATGCGCTCCGGGCTGCCGTCCTCGATGGCACCCTGGACGGCGTGGTGTCCGACCACCGCCCGCAGGACTTGGAACACCACGACATGCCCTTCGCCCAATCGCCCATGGGGATGGCAGGCAACGAGGCCGCCTTCGCGGTGGTGAACACCGCCTTGGCCCCCACAAACCACCGGGATTTGGAGCGACTGACCGCCATCGTGCGGGCCTGGACCTCAGGCCCCCGCAAGGTCTACGGACTTCCGCCGGCCTCCCTCCAATTGGAATCCCCGGCCTGCCTGACCTGGTTTGATGCCCAATCCCCTTGGGCCGGATTCCGGAAAACCCGGGCCGTCAATGTCCCCGATGCCGCCCACGGGGCAGACCGTTGGCACGGGCTTGCCCTCGGCGTCGTCACCCCCTCCGGGTGGCAGCGGAACGGGTAAAGGGCCGGTTACGCCTCGCCTTGAGGACCGCTGAACGTCAGGGGCAGGGCCGGATCCGACGACGCACCCTGCACCTCTTGGATGGGGCCATGTTGCCGCTCAAACCGGCGGATGTTCTCCGTGAGCGCCTGCACCAACCGCTTCGCGTGCAGCGGAGCCAGAATCACCCGGCTGCGTACCTGCGCCTGCTGCATCCCCGGCATCATCTGGGCAAAATCCACCACAAATTCCACGGGGCTGTGCGTGATGACCGCCATGTTCGCATAAACGCCTGAGGCCAAACCCTCCGGCAACTCAATGTTGAGTTTGCGGCGGTCGTTGTTTTCTTGTGACATGTTGCAATAAAAATCGTTCTACCACGCCCCACTTCAGCTCCAACCCAACGCACGCCGAACCTCCCCCACCCGGTCCGTCTTCTCCCAAGGGAAGAGTTCCACGGTCTGCGTGAATGGGGTTCCGTCGTACTTCAAAAAAGTCTTGGTCACCGTCTGGGGCTCCCGTCCCATGTGGCCATAGGCGGCTGTCTCCTCGTAAATCGGCGTCCGCAGTTTGAAGGCGGTTTCGATGTGGTAAGGTCGGACTGGGAACAGCGAAAACATCTTCCGGGCCAGTTCTCCGTCACTGCATCCGGCACGTGAGGTGCCGTAGGTATTGATGTAAAATCCGACCGGATCTGCCACACCAATGGCATAGGCCAATTGCACCAAAACCTCGTCGCACACATCGGCGGCCACGAGGTTCTTGGCGATGTAGCGCGCTGCGTACGCGGCCGAGCGGTCCACCTTGGAGGGATCCTTTCCGCTGAAGGCACCGCCGCCGTGTGCCCCCCGCCCACCGTATGTGTCGACGATGATCTTGCGGCCCGTCAAGCCGGTATCTCCGTGGGGCCCTCCGATGACAAACTTGCCCGTGGGGTTCACGTGCAGTTGGATGTCGTTTCCGAACAGCGCTTGGGTTGCCGCAGGGAGGGTGGCCTTCACCCGGGGCAACAAAACCGCCTCCACATCGCGGCGGATTCGGGCCAGCATGGCCTCTTCCCCATCGAAGTCGTCGTGTTGGGTAGACACCACGATGGCCTCGATGCGCTCCGCCCGGTGGTCATCGCTGTACTGGATGGTCACTTGGGACTTCGCGTCCGGCCGCAGGTACGGCATGGGGCTGTTTGTTTCCCGGCGGATGGCCGCCAATTCCCGGAGGATGCGGTGGCTCAACTCCAACGGCAAGGGCATGAAGTTCTCGGTTTCGCGGGTGGCGTACCCGAACATCATCCCCTGATCTCCTGCCCCTTGCTCCTCCGGATTGGACCGGTCTACCCCCTGGTTGATGTCGGCGGATTGATCGTGGATGGCACTGAGCACCCCACAGGAATTCGCTTCGAACATGTATTCGCTGCGGGTGTATCCGATGCGCCGGATGACGTTGCGCGCGATTTGTTGGACGTCCAGGTAGGCCTTGCTCTTCACCTCGCCTGCCAGCACCACCTGTCCCGTGGTGACCAGGGTTTCGATGGCCACCTTGGAATGTGGATCCGAGGCGAGGAAATGATCGATGAGTGCGTCGCTGATTTGGTCAGCAATCTTGTCCGGATGTCCTTCGGATACCGATTCGGAGGTGAAGAAGTAACTCATGGGACAAAAGTAACCACATCCCGATGGGAATTGTTGGCAAACTCGGGAGCAGGAAGGTTGTTAAATTGCAGCTCACTAAAAACAGGGACATGACCTCCACCCACTCACCTCCTTCATCGCGCTATTATGCCCAAAAATGAACAATACCTCGCGCTCGATGGCGCGATCAGTGCTGAATTTCAGCAAAGCCTGACCCCGGAAGATGCTTACTATCTAATCCAGGCGGGTCACGAACGATTCCTCCAACACATGACCCACCGCCGCAGCCGGGGCAACTTGCTCGCGGATGCTGCCGAGGGCCAATTCCCCTACGCGGCCATCCTGGGCTGTATCGACTCCCGGGTCCCCGTGGAAG
>JBIKTK010000200.1:0-3854 GCA_044348125.1 Flavobacteriales bacterium
CTTCAAGGCTTTCAAAGACGGTACGGTCTATGTCCGGATGCGCGGTGCTTGCAGCGGTTGCCCTTCCTCGATGCAAACCCTCAAGGGCGGCATCGAACAGCTCCTGACGGCGAAGATTCCCGAAGTAAAAGAGGTCGTCGCCGCCTGACGGCAGAACGGCCTGAAGTATAAGAGGTCGTCGCCGCCTGACGGCAGAATGGCCCGAATCTCAGGGGACGTCGTCGCCTGACGGCAGAACGGCCCGAATCTCAGGGGACGGCGTCGCCTGACGGCAGAACGGCCCGAATCTCAGGGGACGGCGCAACTTCCTGCTCAACCCATGGGGCCTCCAGGCTTCCATTGCGCCCGCAGGTGCTTCACATCTTCCCGGACCTGGTCGAGGGTCACCTGGATGCGCTCCATGCCGGAAAAGGCAGGCGTAGGCCAATGGAAGGCCAAATAGCCCACTGCGCGCCACACTTCGACAATGTCCTCGGGCCCGACCGTGAACGGTGCAAAATCCGGGTTGTCTGACAGAAACAACCAATCTCCATGCGTATCCAACCGGTTTTCGAGCCGCTTGAAGACGATTCCGTGCTCGCGGGTGACGACGACATAGGGCCGCATGCCCCCGGCGTGCGTCCAGTTTTCCTGGTACGTGCACAGGATGTAGCTCCCCGGGGGAATGGGGAGCATGCTCTCCCCTTCGATTTGGAAGAGCCGGTAAGTGGCGTCCGGTGATACCTCCTTGAGCGGCAGGGCGAAGGTGGGCAGGGCTCCCATGTATTCCGGATCGCCGTATCCACTCAGGTAACCCGCGGCTGCGCGCACGGGTACGACCGCGACGCGCTCCCGATCACCCGGAGCGGTCGGAACGGTTAGCACCCGCAGGTGCGTGCCGGTCCGGTGGGCCAAGGTGCGGCCCTCCTGGGGCCCGAGGACCAGGGCGTCCAACGATTCTCCGAAGAATGCGGCCAGTGCGCTGAGGGTGGCGAGTTTGGGCTCCGCACGGCCCTCTTCATAAGCGCCTATGGCTGAGCGTGTTAAGTTCAATGCCTCCGCCAGTGCCTGCTGGGTGAGCCCGCGGGATTTTCGGAGCCGGATGAGCTGTTCCGCGAGGTATACTGGGGGTGTCTTCATGCCAAATTCCATAGCATCGCCCACAAATGTAGCCCGTTCAAAACTTTTTCCACCCGCTTCGCTTGTTTTTTACGCAATGCCAAATAATTTAGCAACCGCATGGAACCCCTATCCCGCCGATCCATTCTCCACCTCGACCTCGATACGTTCTTCGTGTCGGTGGAACGGCTGCTTGACAGCCGGCTTCAAGGGCGCCCCATTCTGATTGGAGGCACCGGGGACCGGGGGGTGGTCGCGTCCTGCAGTTATGAGACGCGCACCTTTGGCGTTCATTCCGGAATGCCCATGCGGCAGGCCCGGCAAATGTGTCCAGAAGCGGTGGTGATCCGGGGCAATTCGGCGGCCTACATGAAGCATTCCGATGCGGTAACGGAGATTGTTCGGTCTGCCGTTCCGGTCTGTGAAAAGACTTCGATCGACGAGTTCTATGCCGATCTCACGGGCATGGACCGCTTCTTCGGATGTTGGAACTTTGCTCGGGAATTGCGCACGCGGATCATCCGGGAAACCGGACTTCCCATTTCCTTTGGGCTCAGTGTCAACAAAACCGTGAGCAAGGTGGCTACCGGCGAGGCCAAACCCAACAACGCCCTGCGCATCGACGCCGGCACAGAGCAACCTTTCTTGGCGCCGTTGTCCATCCGCAAGATCCCCATGGTGGGCGACCATACGTACCAGGTACTTCGCAACCTGGGCTTGCGGCGCATCCACAACATCCAACGGATGCAGCCGGAATGGATGGAGGGGGCCCTCGGACGGAACGGGCTCCAGATTTGGCGCAAAGCGCAGGGAATCGATCCCACACCGGTCATCCCGTTCAACGAAAGGCAGTCCATCTCCACGGAACGTACGTTTGCCCGGGATACGATGGACCTGGCCCAGCTCCGAACGCTCCTCCTCGCCATGACGGAGAATCTCGCTTATCAACTGCGGCGCGGAAAGCGCCGTACCGCATGCGTTGCGGTCAAAATCCGCTACGCGGATTTCGACACGCGCACGGCCCAGGCCCACATCCCCTATACGGCCTCCGATCACCTTCTCGTGCCCAAGATTCTCGAACTGTTCGACCGACTTTACAGCCGGCGCGTGCTCGTGCGCCTGGTAGGCGTCCGGTTCAGCCACCTGGTCACTGGGGGCTGCCAACTGGACCTGTTCCAGGACACCGAGGAACGGCTCCACCTCTACCAGGCGCTCGACCGCATCCGCTCCCGCTACGGCGACCGCAGCGTCGTCGCCGCTGCGGGGCTCGAAGCCCGGACCATCGGCCGGCCCAACCCCTTCAACGGCGATGCTCCCCTGCTCCTCGCCAACCGCCACCACTAACCCCACTAACCCCATCCCCTAACCCCTCCCCCTCCCTAACCCCGCCTCCATCTCCAATCTCCAATCTCCTATTTCGCGGCGCAGCCGCATATCTCCCATCTCCCATGTGCGGCCGATACGTCACCATCTCCCAAGTCCAAGCCGTTGAAAAAAGGTTCAACGTTCACGTCTCCAGCGATGTAGCCGTTGAATGGAAATCCAATGCCAACGTATCTCATGGGGAACGTGCGCCGGTCATCGCCCATGACGCGCCGGGAGCAGTGCAGTTGTTCCAGTTTGGCCTAACACCCCGCTGGGCACAGAAACAATTTTACATGGTCAATGCCCGGTCCGAAGGCGATCACAACCCCGATGACGATCCGCGCTACACGGGAGCAATGGGCATCCTGAACAAGCCCATGTTCCGTCAATCCATTCGGGAACGCCGGTGTCTGGTTATTGCAGACGCATTCATCGAAGGCCCCAAGGAAGAACGTCTCAAGCGTCCGTACGTCCTGTATCCCAAACATGGCGAAACGCCCTTTGCCCTAGCGGGGATATGGGACGAGTGGGCAGACCCGGCCAGCGGTGAAGTCATCCGCTCCTTTGCCATCATCACCACCGTGGCAAACCGGATTCTACAACGCATTGGCCACCACCGCTCTCCTGTGGTCATCGACCCTGAACAAGAGCGAACCTGGATGGATCCCAATACCCCGCTCGCCGAAGCCACTGCCATGCTCCGGCCCATTCCTGACCAATGGCTCAACGCCTATCCCATCGATTCTGCCATTCGGGATCCCCGAGCAAATGGGTCTTACCTCCTCGAACCCACCGGTGAACGGCTGCTGCCCGAATACCAGTTCTCCCTTCATGAACATTTAGAATGCTTCGGCATGGGGGAAAGCAGGGCAAAAAACCGACGAAAAGACTCTACCCCTCCCGAGCCTCCGCCCACCCTGTTTTAACGCGTCCTTGGGCCTTTGCGGCGGGCGTCTCTTGTCTCGCGCCGCGCAGCGGCGCATGTCTCCTATCTCGCGCCGCGCAGCGGCGCATGTCTCCTATCTCGCGCCGCGCAGCGGCGCTATCTCCCATCTCGCGCCGCGCAGCGGCGCATGTCTCCCATCTCGCGCCGCGCAGCGGCGCATGTCTCGTGCCGCACATGCTCATCACTGCCCACTCTTGGTTTAGCCTACGCTATGGCCTCATGTCGCCGGAAACGCTGCTCCGAACGGCTCAAGCTTGTGGATTAGAAACCGTGGCGCTAACGGATATCCACAACACCTCGGCCGCGTGGGAGTTTGTGAAGCTGGCGCCAACCTACGGCATCAAACCCCTGCTGGGCGTCGAGTTTCGGCACTGCGACGCGGTTCGCTTTGTGGCGCTGGCCCAAGACTGGGACGGATGGGCGAGCCTTTGTGCCTATTTGAGTG
>JBIKTK010000201.1:0-3815 GCA_044348125.1 Flavobacteriales bacterium
CCAAGGCCCGAAAGCGTATGCGAGATCACTATGCGGAGAAGGGATACTGGGATGCCCGCATCGAGGTGGTTCAACGACCTGATACGTTGTTCGAAAACGGCGCAATGTTGGCCATCACCGTGGAGAAGGGCAAGAAGGTCAAGGTGGGCGAAATCGTCTTCGTCGGGGTAACCCAAATGGAGGAGGCAAAGCTCAAGCGCGGCATGAAGGACTTGAAGGAGGCCCGCTGGTACCGGGTTTTCAAGTCGCCCAAATTTGTCGAGGAGAACATGGACAAGGCCCGTGCGGCGTTGTTGGCGACCTACAACGAACGAGGTTTTCGCAATGCGAGGGTCGTTGGGGACAGCGTTTACCGGTTGCCAGATGGCAAGTTGGGGGTGCAGTGGACCCTGGAGGAGGGCCACCCTTTCTACTTCGGTGAGATTCGGTTCTCGGGAAACACCAAGTACCGCTCCTCCCAATTGGATTCCATCCTGGGCATCGCCCCGGGCGAGGTGTACAACTTGGAACGGTTGGAGACCCGTCTGTACATGGACCCCAAGAAGGGCATGGACCTCAGTTCGCTGTACCAAGACGATGGTTACCTGACCTTCCAAGTGGTGCCTGTGGAGACGGCCATCGTGGGCGATCGCATCGACCTGGACATCCGCATTCAAGAAGGAAAGCAGTTCCGCATCGGGCGGGTTCGGGTGGAGGGCAACACCAAGACGAACGACCACGTCATTTACCGCGAAATCCGGACGCGTCCCGGCGACTTGTTCAACCGAACCGATGTGATCCGGACCCAGCGGGAACTGGCCCAGCTCAATTACTTCAACCCCGAGTCTTTCGGCATCGTCCCCGAGCAACATCCTGAAGATGGTACGGTGGACATCACTTACCAGGTGGAGGAAAAGCCGTCGGACCAAATCGAACTGAGTGGCGGTTGGGGCGGTGGACGTGTGGTCGGGACGTTGGGCATCGTGTTCAACAATTTCTCGGCACGTCAGATGTTCAAGCCGGAAGCTTGGCGCCCCATCCCCACGGGAGATGGACAGCGCTTGAGCGTGCGCGCCCAATCGAACGGTCTCTTCTTCCAGAGCTACAACCTGAGCTTCACAGAACCTTGGCTCGGTGGGCGCAAACCCAACAGCTTGAGCGTCTCAGCCTGGCATTCCATCCAATCCAACGGGCAACGCAAGCGCATCGACGGTGTCTTGAATGAGGGCCGTCAATCGGTTGAAATCACGGGGGTCCAAGTGGGATTGGGCCAACGTTGGAACCGTCCTGACGACTGGTTTGTGATGCAGGCTGCGGTGAGTTACCAGCATTTCCTGCTCGATGACTATGGGGCATTTTTCAGTTTCTCCCAAGGCCGTTCGAACAACCTCGCTGCGGTGTTCAGTCTGGGCAGGAACTCGGTGTCAGACCCCATTTATCCCGTTTGGGGGTCCAACATCAACCTGACGGTCAAGGCCACCCCTCCTTACTCGGTTTTCCGGGAAGGCGTGGATTACGGAGCCATGTCGGACCAAGAGCGCTTCAAGTGGGTCGAGTACCACAAGTGGAAGTTCAAGGCCGAATGGTTCACCCCACTCACCCAATCCTCTGGAGAGAACCCGCGGACCCTGGTGCTGCGGTCCCACGTCGGTTTTGGGCTCATCGGGCAGTACAACCAGGACGTAGGACTTTCGCCCTTTGAGCGGTTTTACTTGGGTGGGGTGTTCTTGAGCGGCTTTGTTTTGGACGGCCGGGAGATCATCAACCTGCGTGGTTTTGACGATTTGAGTTTGACCTTGCCGGATCGCAATACCGGGGCGCCAGTGGTTGCGAAATACGGCGTGGAGGTGCGCTATCCCCTGTCCACGAACCCAAGTGCCACCATCTTTGTGATGGGGTTCTTGGATGCAGGCAAAACCTGGTCTGATGCACGTGAATTCAACCCCTTCCAGGTCTATCGGAGTGCGGGGGTGGGCATGCGCATCTTCTTGCCCATGTTCGGATTGTTGGGGCTGGATTATGGCTGGCGGTTGGATGACGTGCCCTTCCAGCCGAACATGAGCAAGGGGCAGTTTCACTTCAGCATGGGCATGAACATGGGCGAGTTGTGACAAGGTGCACTGTGGCCCGACATTTGTAACTTTCCGACGCATGAGAATTTTCATTCTGTTCTTTGCCCTGGCTTGCTGGGGAATGGAGGCCACGGCGCAAAAGTTTGCGTACATCGACTCCGACTACGTATTGCTCCACATACCGGATTATGACGCAGCGCAGCAAGAGCTCAACCGTTTGTCTCGGGAATGGCAGGCTGAGATCGAGGCGAAGTGGGAGGCTGTGGAACGGTTGGAACTCGCCTACCGCGCAGAACGCGTGCTGTTGACGCCTGAAATGCGCAGCAAGCGGGAAGCAGAAATTGAGGCCAAGCGGGTAGAAGCCCGCGAGATGCAGAAGGCAAAGTTCGGGGTCGAAGGGGAGCTTTTTCGAAAGCGTCAAGAGTTGATTCAACCCATCCAAGACCGAATCTTTGAGGAGCTCAAGGAAATCTGTTCGGGCAGTGGTTACATGGTCGTTTTTGACAAAAGCAACCAGAGCAACATGCTCTACACCAACCCGAAGTATGACATCTCCGACCGGGTCATCAAGGCATTGGGATTTGTACCCGGGGAGACCGTAGAGGGCAAAGGTGAGGGCGATGGTGAGGGGGAAGGCGAAGGCGAAGGTGAAAGGGAAGGCGAGGGCGAGGATGGGGAAAAGGGACCGGGTTCGGCCGTAGATCGGGTACGTGGCGCGGTCAATGGAGCAGGGGCAGGTGGAGGTGCTCCTCGGCCTGGTCAACGTCCCGGAGGGGCACCAACCCCAGGAAAGAACCAATAAGCATGAAACAAGTACAGGTGATGAAGAATATTTGGATGGTGGTTGTGTTGCTCGCGGTGGCAACAGGTGGTGCCATGGCACAGAAGTTGGGACATGTCAATTCAGAAGAGATTTTGTTGCAGTTGCCTGAACGGGTGACCGCCAAGTCGACCATCGAAAGCCGGGCTGCGGAATACGAGACTGCGATGGCATCCATGCAGCAAGAATTGCAGACAAAATTCGCAGACTATCAAGCCAAGGCCGAATCCTGGCCCCCTGCCATCCGCCAGCAAAAGGAACGAGAATTGCAGGGATTGGATGAGGGGCTGCAGGAGTTTGCTTCAACGGTTCAGTCGGAACTGGTAGAACTGGAGCAAGAATTGCTTCAACCCATGATGGAGCGTGTGCAGCAAGCCATTGATGCGGTGGGGGCTGAGAAGGGATATGCTTACATCTTTGACTTAAGCAGCGGAGCAGTGGTGTTCAAAGGGGGAGGGGACGACGTTACACCCTTGGTCAAGGCGAAGTTGGGCATCTGATCGGGAGCAGGCGCTACAAGGATGTCCACCCGTCCCATCGGTATTTTTGACTCGGGAATTGGGGGTTTGACCATCGCCCGAGCGGTGGCGAACCGTTTGCCTTTTGCTCCCATTCTTTACTTTGGGGACACCGCGCATTTGCCCTATGGTGACAAATCGCGTGAGCTCATTCGGCATTTTTCTTCCCGGATTTCTCATCACCTCAGGGACCAAGGCAGTCGTTTGATGGTGGTGGCCTGCAATTCGGCGTCCAGCAATGCGCTGGATGCTGTACACGATGCGTTGGGGCCGTCTTTTCCCGTGGTGGACGTTGTTTCGCCGGTGGTAGAGGGTGTGAGTCAACAGTTCCCTGGGGGCAAGGTGGGGGTCATCGGAACCCGGGCCACCATCGATTCGGGAATCTACCAACGGGAGTTCCAGGTTCGGGGTTGTCAAGTGGTGGCC
>JBIKTK010000202.1:0-3801 GCA_044348125.1 Flavobacteriales bacterium
CTTGCCGAGCTACACCATTCAGGAGATTTACTCCTTGGCTCCGACCGGACAGTTGCAAACGGGAGGTATCGTCACCGGCGTTTACGGACCTACTGGTGGACTCAACAACAGCGCATCTTTTGTCATCCAAGACGGTACCGGTGCATTCTCTGCGATCTGGGTCATCGGGTCGGGCGTCGCTGTGGGAGACGAAGTCACGTTGACCGGGGTGGCGTTGGATGTCTTCGGGTTGAAGCAAATCCAATCACCGGTCATCCAAGTCCAATCCAGCAACAACACGTTGCCTGCGCCCCAGGTATTGACGACCGCCGCCATGAACGACAACCAGTGGAAGAGCGTCCGGGTACAAGTGATTGGTGATTTGACTGAGACGCAACAGCAGTACGGTGAGTGGAGCTTGAATGATGATAGTGGCGTGGGCCGAGGCATCAACCTCGCGTACGATGCCTTCGGCGCCACAGTGACTGTGGGTGGGAACACGGCGCCTTTGCTCTCCCCGGGTGCCAAATACCGTATGGTAGGCCCCAACTTCTTCTCTTACGGTACCTACAAATTGGCGCCACTCACCGTTGCAGATCTTGTGCGGATTGGATGCACCAACCCCTCTTTCGGGAACTACGATGCGTTCGCCACGGAGGATGATGGATCTTGCATCACCATCACGGGTTGCATGAATCCGGCTGCGGACAATTACAACCCCAGCGCTACGGTATCAGACAATTCTTGCGTCATCTCCGGTTGTACCGAGCCCACAGCGCTGAATTTCAACGCGGCAGCCAACAACCCTGTGAACGAGACTTGCTACTATACGCTGCCGAGTTTGGTCATCAATGAAATCCACTACAACCCTTGCCCCACCCAAGGGGATGACTTCGATTACGAATTCGTTGAGATCTACAATGCGGAAGACCAGCCGGTGAACATCGGTGGGTTCAAGTTCTTCAACACCGCTTCCGGTGCTTCTCAGTTGGCGCTGACCTTCCCTGCAGGCACCACCATGCCAGCGAACAGCTATTTGGTCATGACAATCAATGCCTTCGGTACCACCTATTACACGGGCCTCGGTGCGACGGTATTGCAGTGGACACAAGGGAACTTGAGCAACTCGGGTGAGTTGTTGAGCTTGCAGGATGGCTTCGGCAACATCATCGATGAGTTGACCTACGGCACGGCGTCTCCATGGCCTTCGCAGAACGTGACCATCCTGGGAAACAACTTGGTTTTAGGAGCGAATGGCGGATGTGCATCGTTGGAGTTGATTGCAACCGATTTGAACAACACGAGTTCGGGCAACTGGCAAGGAAGCTGGGTTTCGAATGGAACGCCGGGCGCACAGAATTCTTCTGCATTCGGCTGTACAGACCCTACCGCTTGTAACTACTCGGCCACGGCGTTCTTCCCGACCAATACTTGCACCTATGCATGCCACGGATGCACTTATGCTTTGGCGGTGAACTTCAACCCTGCGGCCACCTACGACAATGGAAGCTGTACGTTTGATTTCACGGACGATTGCCCCGGGGATTTGAACGACGACGGGCAGGTGACGGCTGTGGATTTGCTGTCTTTCTTGGCGGCATTTGGCACCGTTTGTCCGCAGTAAAAGTTTATTGATTTCTTCGCTTGGAAAGGGGCGCCCGGTGGGCGCCCCTTTTCTATCTTCCCCCTTGCCATGACGCTGCTACCAACTTTGTTGACCATCCTGGGGGGATTGGGGCTGTTCCTGTTTGGAATGCGCATCATGAGCGAGGGCATTCGTCGCAACAGCGGAGTAGCAACCCGCAAATGGTTCAAGTCCATCGCACGGAGTACGCGCAGGGGCATCGCCATCGGAGGTTTGTTCACGGCCATCATACAATCCAGTTCAGCCACCACAGTCATGGTGGTGAGCCTGGTCAACGCCCGGATGCTCACGATCCGGGAGTCTGTGGGACTGATTTTGGGTGCCAACATCGGAACGACCATTACGGCTTGGCTGGTGGTCTGGTCCATGGGGAATGTTTCCTTTGTGGAACTGGCTTTGCCGCTTATTGGGCTTGCTTTGCCGTTGTTTTTGTTGGAGGGTCGCAAATACCGGGAGTCAGCAAACATCATCATTGGGTTTGGTTTGCTGTTCATTGGATTGGGAGTGCTTCGGGAGGAGTTTGAGGCACTCAACGCAGCGGACCTACTCACTGGGTGGGATTTCGCACAAGACCGGAGTTTGGGCAGTGGCCTCCTCTTTCTTGCAGCAGGAACGCTATTTGCTGGGTTGATTCAATCCTCCAGCGCGGCCATTGTTTTCACCATGACAGCCGTCCTGTCCGGCATGGTGAGTTTAGAAAATGGCGCTGCCATGATTCTCGGGGAGAACATCGGGACTACTCTGACCGCAAACCTGGCTGCAACGGTCGGCACGAGGGACGCAAAGCGCGCGGCGCGAATTCACTTTTTGTTCAATGCCATCGGTGCCGTTGCCGTGGTGGGTTGGGTTCCGCTTTGGGTTCAATTCCTAGAACGGTTGTTCCTGGGGGCTGAGGTGGAAGTGCGAGGCGCTATGATTTTGGCTGCTTTTCATTCCTTGTTCAATCTCACGAATGCACTGGTTTTTTCGATGTTTGCGGATGCACTGGTTCGGTGGTCTGCTTGGTTTGTTCGCGGTGAAGGAGATGACCTGGGCGAAGTTCTTCCGCTGGATCCCAGCATGTTGGTGCCATTGCCAGGGGAGTTGGGGCTGGACAAGATTCAATCGGAGTTGTTGCGGTCGGGTCGGAGGGTCATGACGCTGCATGGTTTGGCCCGACAACTCATCCGCCCATTGGAAGACTCGGAAAGGCAGGAATTGATGTCCCAGATCATGTCGTGGGAAGACAAGTTGGATGCGACCCATCGGGAGGTGGACCGGGCATTGCGACGCATCACCCAAGAAGACATTGATGCGGAAGTGAGTCAACGCATCCAACGTTGCTCTCATGCGGGCCAAGATTTGGAGCGGATGGGGGACATTTACGCTTCCCTTGCAGCCAAGTTGAGTCATCGAGGTGATACCGGTACTTACTTCGTCCCAGAACAGCGGGAACAGGTTCTGAAGATGTTTGATTTGCTCCAGACCGCCATTCTGCTCATGGTACAGTCCTTGGACGTGGAAGAACGTGTTCCCGTGGCTGAAGTCCGAGCTGCGGAAAGTCAAATCAATGCCATGCGGGATGACTTAAGGGCTCGTCACATCGCGGCGGTCAACCGCGGGGATTACTCGCCTGAGAGCGGCCTTTTGTACCATGAAACGGTGGCAGCACTTGAGGAGATCGGAGATTTGGTGGCGTCCGTAGGGAAACAATTTGGGGTAGCACAAGCTTGAGCCCTTCCTGGGTTGTGCGTTCGCGAGGTCAATCTCCTTTTCTTGGGTTAGGGCTTCCTCAGCACAGGAGTATAGATGGCATTGGAGACGTTCAAAGACCGATCCCAGAGTTCGATGCGAAAGCGCAGGGAATCGTAATTGCTGTTGAGAAACCAAGTGGGCATGTCCAAAGCGATGGTGCCTTGGAGGGCAGGGTTCTGGCCTGTGGGCGTTACGCGTGGGATGCGGTAGTAAAAAGGCACCTGTCCGGCCTCGACCAGCAGTGGAATGTGGACCCAAGCGCCATTGCGCCATTCTTCGTACTCTAGTTTGAGGTTCTGATGGTGGACGCAAGCGGGGCAAAAGGGCGGCAAAGTGTCTCCTTGACTCAGTCCGACATCACCATCGCCATCCGTGAAGGAAATCACCAATTCACGGCCGCCACCATTTGAGGGTTCCATGGAGACAAATCCGATGGCTGGTAC
>JBIKTK010000203.1:0-3773 GCA_044348125.1 Flavobacteriales bacterium
GCAGGTGTGGAAGACGGGATGCAGTTGAATGTGGCCGGCGAGGGCAACGATGCCCCCATGGATGGGGTTCCGGGCGATTTGCAGGTCATCATCGAGGAGGTTCCGCACGCGCAGCTGCAGCGCAATGGTCAGAACCTGCACTTCGATTTGTATGTAAACTTCGTTGATGCCGCGCTGGGAGCGGAGGCGGAGGTGCCGTTGGTCAAGGGGAAGGCAAAGATCAAATTGGACCCGGGGACGCAGAGTGGGAAAATTGTCCGGCTGCGGGGCAAAGGGTTGCCTTCGGTTCAACAGTACGGCACGGGAGATTTGTTGGTGAACATCAATGTTTGGACTCCGCAGAAACTCTCGTCCGAAGAACGCGAACTGCTTCAAAAGTTGCGTACTTCGCCCAACTTTGAACCGGATCAGAACCACAAGGAACGGGGGTTCTTCGACAAGGTCCGGGACATGTTCTCGTCGTAATTTTTCGGAGACGTCCGCGTCTCATTCCTTCTGGCAACGATGGCACAGCAACTGGCAGTAGAGATTCGCAACGTAGTCAAGGAGTACGGCGGACACCGGGCGTTGAAGGGGGTTTCCCTGGAGGTGATGGAGGGGAGCATCTTCGGATTGCTCGGTCCCAATGGTGCAGGCAAAACGACCCTGATTCGGATGCTCACCGGCATCACGGCTCCGGACCAGGGGACGATCGGGTTCTTCGGGGCCCCTTGGACCCGGGACCACATCCGTTCGGTGGGCTACTTGCCCGAAGAGCGTGGGTTGTATAAGTCGATGCGGGTGGGAGAACAGGCGCTCTATCTCGCCCGGCTCAGGGGGCTTTCCCGTGCGGAGGCGGAGGGCCGGCTCCGTTCTTGGTTCGAGCGGCTGGAGGTGGATGGCTGGTGGAACCGGGAGGTGGCCGATTTGAGCAAGGGCATGGCCCAGAAGATTCAGTTCATCGCAGCGGTGGTGCACCAGCCTCGCTTGCTCATCCTAGACGAGCCGCTCAGCGGGTTCGACCCCATCAATGCCCAGCGCATTCGGGAGGCCATCTTGGCCATTCGCAAGGACTGGGGCACGACGGTGCTCCTGTCCACGCACGACATGGGGAGTGTGGAGGAGTTGTGCGATGCGGTGGCCTTGCTCCACCACGGTGAGGTCCTGTTGAGCGGACCGGTCCATACGCTCCGTGAACGGGCCCGGGATGGCCGCATCGCGGTGCGTTACCGGGGCAATGCAATCGGTTTTGCGGATGCCATCGGAGCAACGGCGCAGCTGCTTTCCTCCCAGTTGGAGGAAGACCCACATTTTCAGCAGGCGGTGGTGCAGTTGGCCCCCGGGATGGAGTTGCCCGACTGGATTCGCCAAGTTTCCCGTTCCGTGGATCTCTGGTCGGTCGCACCCCATGCGACCACGATGCGGGACATCTTCATACACGCGGTGCAGCACCTTCCTTCTCAAGCATGATCGGCATCATCATTCGCCGCGAATACACGACCCGGGTTCGGCGCCGGGCTTTTTTGCTCGGGACCCTGTTGGGGCCCTTCGTGGTTGCCTTGGTGATGGGGGCGGCGGTTTGGGCTGGGCTCGAATCGGAGAAGCCGGTGAAGGCCTATGTCGCGGATTTGGGCGGGTTGGTGACCCATTGGGATTCGGTCCGGAACGCTTGGGTACCCAACTGTCCTGAGTGTTTTCCTGAGCGGCCGGGTTTGGCCTATCGCTTCGGCGAAAAGTCCATGGAAGAGGCTGATTTTCTGGCCTCTGATTTTGATGTGATGGTGGAGTTTGATGATGCGATTCTCCAACACGGCAAGGGCTTGATGTACTACGATGAGGTGCCGTCTCTCACGGCCCAATCGCGGATGCAGCGCGATTTGTCGGAGGCGATTGAACGGTTCCGGGTGAAGGAGGAGTCGGGTCTGGATTATGCGACGTACAAGCGGCTGAAAACAGACATCGCCTTGGTGGGGCAGGATGTGGTCACGCGTACCGGAGAGGCAAACGGCCGTGCGGCCATTGGATTTGCTTTCTCCTTGTTGCTCTTTTTGCAGATCACGGTGTATGGCATGCATGTGATGCGGGGGGTGGTGGAGGAGAAATCGAATCGCATTGTGGAGGTGATCATCAGCAGTGTGAAGCCCTGGGAGTGGATGGCGGGCAAGGTCATCGGCATTGGGTTGGTGGGGTTGACGCAAATCGTTGGGTTCGGACTGTTGGGATGGGCGGTGGTGGCTTTGGGGGGTGGGTGGTTGGAGGCGTCCGGGGCGTTGGCTCCCGGGGGGATGATGGGGCTGGAGGAGCCGGCGGTGGGCCTGGATTGGCAGACGTGGTTGGCGGCCCAACCGGAGTGGTCGTTTTTGTTGGATGTCAACTGGGGGCTGATGATTGCTGCGACGCTGTTTTTTTATGTGGCGGGGTTTGGGTTGTACGCAGCACTTTTTGCCGCGGTGGGTGCGGCGGTGGAGCAGGAGTCGGATGCCCAGTATTTGTTGATGCCGGTCATGGCACCGCTCACGGCGTCGTACGTATTGGCTTCCATGGCGCTCCAGAATCCGGAAGGGACGCTGGCGGTGGTGGGGTCGATGGTGCCGTTCACCGCGCCGGTGATGATGTTGATGCGCTTGCCTGTGGGGGTGCCGTTCTGGCAGTTTGCAGTGGCGGCGGTCGGGACGTTGTTGACCGCGTGGTGCTTGCTGTGGGTGGCCGGACGGATTTATCGGACGGGGTTGTTGATGTACGGGAAGCGGCCCACGCTTCGGGAGTTGTTCCGGTGGCTGATGTACAAGGGGTGATGGTGGAGGGGGTGGGGAGGTCCGGCACGACTGCAGTCATTGACTGTGGGACGAATACGTTCACGATGTCGGTGGTTTCGTTCCAAGTGACGCCTTGGGTGGAACGTTTTGCGATGCGGGTGCCGGTGCGTTTGGGTTCGGGCGGGTTCAAGGCCGGGGTGATTCGGCCGGAACGTTTTGCGCGCGGGGTGGATGCGATGCGGGTGTTGCAAGAGGCGGCGCGGAATTATGGGGTGGAGCGGTTTGTTGCACTGGGGACGAGCGCGCTGCGGGATGCTTCCAATCGGGGGGAGTTCCTGGAGGGGGTGGAGCGGGCGACCGGGATTCGGGTGGAGGTGATCGATGGGGGGCAGGAGGCTGCCTTGATTTGGAGGGGGGTGCGGCGAACGTTGTTGCCCGGATGGACCGGGAGTGAGCCGTTGTTGGTGGTGGACATCGGAGGCGGGAGTGTGGAGACGGTGTTGGTGGTGGGGGATGAGGTACGTTGGTGGCACAGTTTTGACTGGGGGGTGGCCCGGCTCCGCGAGTGGGCAGCGCCGCCGGAGCCCCTGGGTGCTGACGGACGGGAGAAGTTGGAACCGTTTCTCGACTCGGTGCTGGCGCCCTTGCACGAGGCGCTGGCCCTTTGGAAGCCCCGTCGGTTGGTGGGGGCCAGTGGTTTCTTTGAGACCTTGCTGGACATGAGCCGGCCAGCGCTGGCTCGGGTTCCCGATGCGCCAAGGGATGTGGGGGATTGCTTCATGGCGACCCTAGATGTGCCGGTTTGGGAGGGAATCCGGGATCAGCTTTGGGCGCTAGATCTCCCGGGACGCATGGCCTTGCCCGGGATGGCTCCTGAGCGGGCCGAGTTCATGCCGTTGGCTGCCGTTTGGTTGGATCATGTACTCAATCGGATGACGCAAAGTGCGGGCTGCGAAGTGGCATGGGCAGTGTCTCCCTTTTCTTTGCGGGAAGGGGTCTTGGATGTCCTTTCCCGTGGCGAGGATCCCCTGGGGGTTC
>JBIKTK010000204.1:0-3767 GCA_044348125.1 Flavobacteriales bacterium
GGTCATCGCTTCCTCCTGGCTGCGCCCCAAATGCCAAGGTTGATCCAATCGGACCGTCACGCCATAGGCACCGAGGGCTCGGTTGATGGCACAGACAATCACTTGAACCTGTGCGTCGTTGGAGCCCGCCACCACCAATCCTTGGGTTCCTGCCGCCTTCAAACGACCCGCAGCTTGTTGAACTGCAGTCCAAGTCGCATCATCCAATCCCGATGCAGCACCCTTTCCATTCAAAATCGCAAGGATTGCGAGCGCCACCTTCCCCGCCTCTGATGGCTTGATCATCGTCCGAACGTCCGCATTGGAACCCGTCAAGCCCATCACAGACTCGAAGGCGTGGAGGTAGGACATTTCGCCTGACTCCGGTTTCCGGTTGCTGGCCCAATCGGGGGCTTGGCGCACCGTATCCCCCCACGTTCCCAAGAAATCCGCTCCGATGGAGACCACGGCCTTCGCCGCTGCAAAGTCAAAGCGCGGCACTGCATCCACCCCGAACTCAGAGCGGTGGGCAGAACGCAACCCCGCATAGCTGACCGCATCCCATTGGATGTGCTCAGCCCCCGTGGCCGCACCGAACGCCGCAATGGCACGGCGCAAACTCGGGCTTGCGATGGTGTGGGTCAACAAGACCTTCCGACCTGCCGCGGCACTGGGACCGAAAGCCCCTTGAACCGCGGCGTCCAATTCCTCCCAAGATGCGGCTTCCTTTCCCTTCATGGGACCCTGCAACCGGGCGCTGTCATACAACCCCAGCACGGATGCATTCACCCGTGCACCTACTTTTCCTCGACCCGTGGTGCCATTGGATTTGATGAAGATGGGACGGCCTTCCCGGGTCTTCACCAAGACCTGACCATAATCCTGCCCGTTGTAGAACGTCGAGGCATAATGGTTCGCCACCCCAGGGGTCACATCCTCTGGCTTGATGGTGTAAGGAATCGACTTGATGACCGGCGTCTCACAAGCTGCGAGGGTGGCCGCTGTCAAGCTGAAACCCATGAATTTCAGGAAATCCCGCCGTCCCGTGTGGGTCGCGTCCATCCGATCGTCGGAAAGGAACTCATCCACCGTCTGCGCCGCCGGAAATTCCTGTTCCCGGATCGCCTGAAACGACTCCGTCTCGTGCAATTCGTCGAGACCGGACCAGTAACGTTTGTTTTGGGCCATGGGGCTGTGGTAAGGTGCTTAGTAGTGGCACTTGGCGCATTCCCAGCCGCCAAGTTCTTTGACTGTAATCTGCTCATCCTCCAGGTAGTTGCGCAACTCTTCGTTGCCGCGCAAATGGTCCTTGAGGCGCGCATGAACTTCTTCGTAGTATCCGCTGGAGGCCAAATCCACTTCAGCCTTGTTGTGGCATTCGATGCACCAGCCCATCGTCAGGGTGGGCTTGGAGAGTTCGATGAGTTCAGGGTACTTCTCCTTCAGTGCGTTGATGTCTTCCACTTGGGCAACCCGTCCAACCGTGTAGGTTTCTACATCGCCGTGGCAGTTTTGACACAACAGACCACCGACCACCACGTGTTGTTCGTGGTTGAAGTAAACGTGGTCGGGCAAATTGTGCACCTTGTTCCAGCGGATGGGCTCCCCTTTGAAATCGGCCTGCGGCGCGGCATGACCATTCTTGCCCGCGCCATCGATGTACGTTCCCGATTCGGGGTCAAACCCGATGGCTGCGTAAATCTTTCCAATCTCCCGGTCCCCGTAACGCTTGCCTTGCTTCACCGCCTTGTGGCAGTTCATGCACACGTTCGTGGAAGGAATGCCGGCATGCTTGGACTCGTAAGCGCTGTGGTGACAGTACTTGCAATCCACTTCGTTCTCGCACACGTGCACGCTGTGGATGAACTGAATGGGTTGGTCCGGTTTGTATCCGCTGACCACACCGATGCCCATGAGCGCTTGGTAACCCAACACCGCACCGTACGCGACCAAGAACAGGCCCACGATGGAGACGAAGACCCGGTTGGTCCACATCCAATCCAAGACCCGTTGGAAATAAGTGGCATCCGCCAAGGGCTCTCCCCCCTTGTCCACCCGGATGGCGCTGGTCAAGGTTCGGTTCACACCCGCTGCAGACAGGGCAATGATCAGGAACAAGACCAACAACACCACAAACCACAAGGTGGATTCCGAGCCTTCCTCCGCGGGAGGAAGGTCGTCTACCGTCACACAATCTGAAGTGGTGCCTGCTCCGTCAGCTGGCGCCGCACCCGGAGGGGCCTGTACATAGGCCATGATGTCCTTGATGTCCTGCTCCGAGACAGCCTGCGCAGCCATCAAACCGAAGGTGGGAACGTAGCGCTCCACCAAAGACTTGACGTAAGGATCCTTGGTGTCCACCGCAGCCTGTGGATTCTGGATCCACTTGATGAGCAGCTCCTCACTGGCTCCCCAACGGTCCTTGATTCCCGCCAAACCTGGAGCGGCCAACACCTCGTTGGTCACCTTGTGGCAAGAAGCGCAGTTTGCCTTGAAAAGCAACTCCCCTTTGGTGGCATCGCCTTCGTCCCAAACCCCTGCAAGCGCAGGCAGCATGAAAATGGCTGAGAAACACACGGAGAGGAACCCTTGGACAGCCCACCGAGCGGTCCGCGTGCGTAGGTGATTGGTGTATTGCATAGCGGTGTTGACCCTCTATTTCGCGGGCAAAAGTACGCACTGCAGCCTGATTTATGAACGTGTTGTTAGGTCAAAGTCCAGCCCAAAAGTTATTCAGAACCATTCTGAATAAGCGGCCACCCGGTGGGTTTTGCAACCCTGGAAAGTGCATAAAAAAGGCCGGAACCCTCCAGGATTCCGGCCCCATGCCGTTGATTAAAAACTTTGCAATCAATGCGTTCGCATGAACCTGGTGCGGCCCCATTGGTTGCCCTGTACCGCCTCCACGAGGTACAGGCCATTCGCCCAATCCGCCACCGAAAAGCGCCAGAAGGAAGCGTCCGCACCTGCGGGGATTTCACGCTGCACTTGAAGGCGTCCTGTGAGGTCCCGGATTTGGACTACCACCGGCAGCTGAGCATCCCAGCCACTTCCCGTGAATTCCACCCACTCTCCACCCGTCGGATTGGGCCAAGCCACGAGGGCAATGGGTTCTGGGAATTCGAAGGGCTGTCCACCGGTCACCGGCGCTTCACCGCAACCTCCTGCTCCGATGGCGAAGGTCACGGTCTGGCTGACCGAATCCGCAGCCAGCGCGGTATGCACAATGTTGAGCCCGCCCAAATTCAAGGTCCAGTATCCGCCGTACCAACCGGTCCCACCTCCCACGTTGGTCATGGTCGCCGTGTAGCAACCCGGTGCCAGGCACAAATCCTCGTACACGATGGCAACGTTGTTGTATCCCTCCTGTTCGTACACCACGTTGCCGGCCTCATCCGCCAAGGTCAGGGCCACATGTGCGCCGTTGCTGAACGTACACAGGTAGAACGAAGCGATCAGGCCACCGTCACAACTGGCGGGGTACTGGCAAGAGCCGTCATCCTGGGTGGCCTGTGGGTTGAAATTCAAGGCTGTAGGGTCCGTGCAACCGGGCAGGTAAGCAACACATCCCGTGGATCCACCCACAGCCAGCACGAGGGTGCCAGTGGATTCGCCTGCGGGCAGGGTCCACAACGTAGGAACGGATTCACCCACCGTGACTTCCAAAGCGCCGGTGGAATTGAAGTCGCCGTAAACCACCACCGTGTGACATTCCGAGGCCAAACAATGGTATTCAACCAATTCGTTGTTGTTGTCGTACCAAGCTGATACCGGTACGGAGGCTCCTG
>JBIKTK010000205.1:0-3751 GCA_044348125.1 Flavobacteriales bacterium
CACCAGCAGCAAAAGAAAAAGGAACAAGTTGAAATAAGGATCAGTGGAAATCACATTGAGGATGTCCACCCCGAACAAGACCGTGAGCAAAAGACCCAATCCGGTGTAAATGACGATGATGAAAAGGCCATAAAAGATGGCGTTTTGGATTCCCGCCGACCGGGTCTTCGATTGCTTCGTGAAGAAGCTGACCGTCATCGGAATCATCGGAAACACGCAAGGGGTGAGCAGCGCCGCAAAGCCGAGCGCCATTCCCAACAAGAAGATGGCCCAGAGACCACCCTGGGTGGGGTCTTCCGGGGTATCTGCTTGCGGTATGACCACCGGTTCCTCCTTCGTTGGGGCCGGAACTTCGGGGCAATAGGAAGCGGGTGCACTGCCCGACGTGGGCGCGATCGCGACCGCGAAGGGCAAGTCCTCCGGGGGCAGACAGCGCTCTGCGTCACATACCATAAACGACAAAACACCCCGGATGGAATCGCCCGCAGTGGCTTGGGTCAGGTCCAGGGTTTGGACGAAGTAGGCCTCCGTTTCGAAGTAGTTGAGGTTCATCTGGAAGTTCGGATCGAACTCCGTCTTCGGAGGACATTCCTTGACAACTCCGATGGCCACTGCACCGGTGGGCAGGTCGATCTGGAAGAACGTGGGGAGGGGTCCCTCCTCGCTGGGCAGGAACTGGCTGTATACGTGCCAGTGGGGTTCGATGGTCGCCTTGAAAACCAGGTCGGTTTTTCCGGGCGTGGCGGAAGGGGCCAGTTGCACGTCCCATTGGACGGGGTCGAAGATTTGGCCTACAACCGCTGCAGTGCCCAGCCCCCAAGCCCAAGCCATCAGGACGAGCCGCCCTGCGTGACGCAAAATCAGTTGGTGTTTCATGTCCGCGCGAAGATAGCGCGCCCTGCGGGACGTTGCAGCCGAATCCCCGGGGCGGAGTTACTGAAAAAGCACAAGAAACGCCAAGAGATCGGCGATGTCGGTGGACCCGTCTCCGTCGATGTCGGCCACGCAGTTGCCCGTGCAACCGAAGTTTGCCGTGAAAATCAGGAGGTCCTGCACGTCGACCTGGCCATCGCCATCGAAGTCCCCGGTCGAACCCGGGGCGACCGTCAGCACCGAGGTGAAGGAACCCGAGCGCAGGAGGACGTAGGAATTGAGGGCCGTGTCCGAACCGTCGGCGATGGCGAGACGGATGTGGTACGTGGCGCCGACTTGCAGGCCAGCGACGGAGGCTGTCAGCGGCACGGTGTACCCACCGACGGAAGCGGAGAATTCGGTGCTGGGGAACGTGACCGGAACGAAGTAGTCGCTGTTGAGCTGGGCATTCACGCTGCTGATCGTGATGGGCAGCGCGGGATTGGAGCCAGGCACCACGGCGATGTTCTGGGCGCCGTTCGCGTAGGGACCGGAAATGCCCGGACCGCTGATGAAAAACGCGAAGACATCGTTGAACGAGGTGTTGACCCAGTTTGGGTACTCTTCGCTGGCGAACACGAATTCAAAGGCCAAACTGTCCCCCAAAGGAATGAAGTCAAAAGCGAGCGAGACCGCATCGTATACCCCCGAGATGTAGAAACCCTGTCCGATGAGGTCTGGAACCGACTGGGCCACGGCGAGCAGGTCGTCGTCGGTGGAGATGGCGGTGTAGGGGAGGTAGGTGCTCGAGCCGTTCGGGAGAAGGTCCGTGACCTGGCCGGAGCCGAGGAGGATGCCGTCCTCGAAACCCAGGGCCGTGCCGGAGGTGAAGGCGCCACACTGTGAACCTGCGCCGGTTCCCGTTACTTCGCCGAGCAGGATGCCATTTCCCAGGAGGAACTGCTGTACCAAGCTGGGGCCAGTGAGCGTGGTGTCGATGGACAGGGTTTGGCCTGCAGCCTGGGGCAACAGGAGCCAGGTCAGACCCGCGAGGGTCCACAAGGGGCGAAAATCGAGCGACATGGGGAGGAGACGCAAGGGATGTGAAAGGGTTGCATGCTAGTCCGGAATCTCTTCGCCGAAGCGCAGGCCCAGCCGCCGCCTGAGCCACCAAGTAGCCGCGTAAACGAAGGGGGTGTCGAGCAGCGCGAAGAGGACTTTGAAGAGGAATCCGTTCCAGAAAAGCGCGGGGAACAGGTCCCATGGAATTTCACCGGCCCAGCACAGCACGGTCAGCACAGCGAGGGTGTCCACGAACTGGCTCGGAATGGTGCTCAGGTTGTTGCGCAGCCAGAGGTGCTTGCCGTGGGTCAAGGTTTTCCAGAAGTGAAAGATGCGGACGTCGAGGTACTGCGCAAGGAGGTACGCGAACATGCTGGCGCCCACGGCGAGGATGGTTTGGCCGAAGACGTGGTTGAAATCGTTGTCGTTGACCGGGGACCAGGGTGCCGCAGGGGCCCACTGGGCGAGGCTGATGATGAGCAGGGTGAACCCGGATGCGAACAGGCCGGCAGTCACCACCAGGTTGGCGCGTTTTCGACCATAGATTTCGCTCAGCACATCGGTGATGACGAAGGTCAGTGGGTAGGGCAGCAGGCCCACGCTCTGGGCGAAACTCAGTCCCAGCACGTCAATATCCAGCAGGAAGAACTTGCGGAAAATGAGGTTGCAGGAGACCAAACTCGCCACAAATAGGGAACCGAGCAACAGGTAGGGGCGAAGGGCGTGTGGAGGCATGGCGTTGGTGGAATCAAAGTTGAGGAACCCAAGTCAGCCGCAAGATGTTCCGGGTCCCGGGGGTGATGGCGCCGTTCTGGGCGGTTCGGATGCCGATGAGCCAGAGGAGGTTCCCTTGGGCATCGATGAGCACATGGGCAGCCGCCCGGCTGTGGATGGGCCAGTGGTGTTGGTTGAGGAGGTCGCTGATGCGTTGGTGGCCCGACATGCCGAAGGGGTGCATGCGGTCGCCGGGCTGCCAGGGCCTGACGTGCAGGGGCTGTGAGACGGCATCGAGGTCCAACAGGCAGACCTCGGGTGGGGTGGTTCGGAGGACGTGCGGTTCCGGTGGCGGGCCGGCGGGCAAGAAGTGCCAGTGGAGCAGCGGGGGGGGGATGGCGCTTTCGTTGGGCGGTGGGTGGGGCACGGCCACAAGGTGGGTGCGCTCCCGCCAAAGGGTGGCCTGCGGCGTCCGCAATGCCCCGCCTGCCGGACCCAATGCCCAGCGCATGACCTCATCCCCCGCTTTGCGCCGGGCGCCCCATGCGCGGCTCCAGCGCTCGATTTGGGTCTGCCCACTGGGGTCCGTCCCCAAGTCCGGTAGCGCCATCACCTCCGGAGGCCCTTGGGGCCCCCTGGGGCCGGCCGCGGTGGACTCCCCATCCGTTGCGCGGTCCTGCACGCCGCGGACCATGCGTTTCCCCGTTCCCGCCCGCATAGATTCGACCAACGGAATCAACTCATGCCGAATCCGGTTGCGCAAGTACTGGGGGCTGTCGTTGGATGCATCGAGTCGAAAGGGAACATGAAAATGCTGCGCATGGTCCTCCAATTCCTCGGGGGTACAGCGCAGCAAGGGGCGCAGGATGTTCCCGCGCCGGGCTGGTATTCCCTTCATCGCGGAGGACTCACCGGACCGGATCCACTGCAACCACAACGTTTCCAACTGGTCCCCGGCGTGGTGCGCTGTCAAGATCCAAACCTGTTGTTTCCCGGTAGCCTCCGATTGGACCGCGGCTGTTGCGGCAAGTTCAGCCCACCACGCGTAACGCAAGGTGCGCGCTGCAGCTTGGAGGCCTGCGCCTTGACGCGCCGCTTCCCTGCGCGCATCGAGTCGCTGTTC
>JBIKTK010000012.1:0-10414 GCA_044348125.1 Flavobacteriales bacterium
TGGTTTCCACAACCTACCCCCCATCCAACCCATGCGGCAAGCGCCCAAGTTTTCCAAGTTATGCGTTTCATCCTTTCTCGGTTCAGGTGGGGCAATTTAGGCACATCTGCATCGGTTTGCATCACCTGTGGCAATCCGCTGCGCCGGGTTATCTTTGGCCGCAGTCGTTCGGAACCGATTGTTGCCTCCTGCCCTTGCACCGCACCACCTCCCTCCTGCTTTTGCGCTCCTTCTTGGCGCCGCTCGTGGTGACCTTTCCGGTGGCGCTGTTCATCCTGGACATGCAGTTCCTGTGGGTGTACGCCGACGACCTGATCGGCAAGGGTGTGCCCCCGCTCATCATCGGGGAACTGATGTGGTACGCCTCGGCCCGTTTGGTGAACCTCGCGCTGCCCTTGGCCATCCTGGTGGCCGCGCTCATGGCCTTGGGCAACCTCGCTGAGCGCAATGAGTTGACCGCCCTGAAGTCTTCGGGGATGTCTTTAGGCCAAATCTTCCGTCCCTATGTGCTCCTCATGGCCTGCGTGGCCTTCGGGGCGCTGCAATTTTCCAATGTGGCCTGGCCTGCCGCGAACCTGAAGTTTCGGGCGTTGTTGTTTTCGGTTTCGCGCAAAAAACCCACCCTGAACCTTCAGCCCGGCATCTTCTACACCGGCATCGACGGCGTGGCCATCCGGGTGGATGGGAAGGACGATGCGGGGGGATTGACAGACATCCTCATCCACGACTACCGGGAGGCCTCCTACGGCTCCTCGCGGGTCATCCGGGCGGAGAAAGGCAGCATGCACCAAGATGCGAACTTGCTGGTACTGACGCTGGAAAATGGGGCCAGTTACGAAGACCACTCCGAGCAAAACGCCCGACGCAAGGAGCGGCTTCACCCCCACGTGACAGCCACATTCGAGCGGCAAGTGCTCCAGATCGACATGACCTCCCTGGACTTCAGCCAGGTGGATGAAGCCCTGTTCCAGCGGGTGCACGAGATGATGAGCCTGCGGGAGTTGACGGTGGCCATGGACTCCCTCGAGGCGGAGGCCGCGGCACGGTACGGGGATGTGCAGGCGTTCGGGGCGCGCATGGCCACCCCGCTGCGCGATTCTTTGTCGACCCCTGCAGACCCGGCGTTGGCGGTTCCCTGGAACCAGGGGCTGGACCGAACGAAGCAGCGCATGGCCTTTGAAGCGGCCCGGGACCTGTGCCGCAACGGTCGGCTCGGGGTCGAGAATTCGATGCTCGATGCGCGCAACCGGCTGCGGCTCAAGGACCGCCATGCCATTGAATGGCACCGAAAGTGGTTCTTGTCGTCGAGTTGTTTGCTCCTCTTCTTCATCGGTGCTCCCTTGGGTGCTGTCATCCGCAAGGGAGGCATGGGCATGCCGGCGGTTTGGGGCATCGGCATCTTCCTGGCGTACTACATCTTGTCCATCGTCGGAGAGCAGATGGTGAAGTCCGGTAACCTGTCCCCTGCACTGGGCATGTGGTTGAGCACTTTGCTGCTGGTTCCCGTGGCAGCGGGATTGTTGCGGGCTGCGCACCAGGATGCGCGGTTGGCGGATCTGGGGACAGGGCTGCGCAAAACTTGGGGATGGGTGCGCAAAAGCCGAACGGCATGAGGGTGCTGCAGATTTGCCACAAACCGCCCCGGCCCAGCCGGGATGGGGGTTGCCGGGCGATGGACGCCATCACCCGGGGGCTCCTACAGGCGGGGCATTCGGTGCGCATCGTGACGGCCTGTACCCACAAACACCCCGATACCGAGACCGACCTGAGCTACCGGGAGGCCACCCGGTTCACCTCGGTCTTCATCGACACGACCCCCAATGCCCGCGACGCCCTGAGCCACCTCATCGCCCGGGAGAGCTACCACGTGGGCCGGTTCCACCATCCTGACTTGGAGCGCACCCTGCAGGACATCCTGCGCGCTGAGACCTTCGACTTGGTTCTGTTCGAGTCCCTGTTCACGGCCCCCTATTTGCCCCTCATCCGCCGGTATTGCGATGGGCTGTTGGTGCTTCGGGCGCACAACGTGGAGCACCGGATTTGGCGTACCCTCGCCCAGGAAACGGAGGGGGTGACGCGCAAACTCTACCTGCGGTGGATCACGGACCAGCTGGCCCGGTACGAGCAGTCGGTGCTCAATGGCTTCGATGCCGTGGTGGCCATTTCGGAGGAAGACCGGAGCATTTTGCGCGAGCTGGGGTGCCGGCGTCCCATCCATGTGACGCCCTTCGGCATCGATCCCGAGGAGGTGCCGTCGCCCTCGGGTGTGCCCGTGGACCATGTCTTCCACTTCGGATCGATGGATTGGCAGCCCAATTTGCAGGGCCTGGAATGGTTTCGGCGGGAGGTTTGGCCTCGGATTCGGAGCCAGGAGCCGCGCTTGAAGTGGGTGGTGGCGGGCCGCAAATGTCCCGCGGACTGGACATCGGATGCCGCGGCGGGCATCGAGGTCATTGGCGAAGTGCCCGATGCCTGGGGGATGCTGGGGCGCCCTGGGGTGATGGTGGTTCCCTTGCAGTCCGGCAGCGGCATGCGGATCAAGGTGGTGGAAGGTTTGGCCGCGGGAAGGCCCGTTGTTTCAACCACCCAGGGCATCGAGGGCACCCACTTGTTGCCGGGCGTGCACGTCCGCGTGGCCGATGACGCTGCTGGTTTTGCCCAGGAAGTGGTCGACCTCATCCGCCACCCCGAGGAGGCGGAGGCGCTGGGGTTGCGCGGGCGCGCCCACGTGCTGGCCCAATATGCGAATCCGGCGTTGGTAGGCCAAATGCTGCAATTCCTCCAAACCCTCCTGCGGTGAAGCGGTTGCTTGTCGTTGCCTCCCGTTTCCCTTGGCCCCTGGAAAAGGGGGACAAACTCCGGTTGTACCACCAGATTCGGGTGTTGTCGGAGACGCACGAGGTGTTCCTGTTCTGCCTGAGCGACCAGGAGCCGGGGGAGGCGGCGCGGGCGGCGTTGGCGCCGTGGGTCCGGGGGTTGCACGTGGAGGTTCTGTCGCCATGGAGGCGCCTCGTGCGGCTGCTCTGGGCGGTGTGGAGCAGCCGCCCGTTTCAGGTGCACTGGTTTTACCAACGGCCAGCCCACCGGGCGCTGCGCGAATGGATGGCCCAGGTGCAGCCGCACCAGGTGCTGGCGCAGCTGGTCCGGACCGCGGAGTATGTGAAGGACATGCACGACGTTCCCCGCACCCTGGACTACATGGACGCCCTGAGCGCCGGCATGTACCGGCGGGCCGCCGTCACGCCATGGCCCCTGCGTCTCCTCTGGGCGACCGAGGCGCGCCGCCTCCGCAGTTACGAGGCCCGGGTCTTCGACTACTTCGACGCCCACACCCTGATCGCGGAAGCCGACCGAAACTGGATCTCCCACCCTGAGAAGCACCGGATTCGCATTGTGCCCAACGGCGTCGACACGGACTACTTCGTCCCGCACGCGCCGCCGGCAGGAGCCTGTTGCGCCTTCATCGGCAACATGGCCTATGCGCCCAACGTGGACGCCGCCGTTCACCTCGTGCGCGACATCCTGCCGCGGGTGACGCACCCCGGAGCGCAGATCTTGCTCGCCGGGGCCTCCCCCGCCCCAGCGGTCCGGGCCCTGGCCGGTCCCCGGGTCGAGGTGACGGGTTGGCTGGACGACATCCGCACCGCCTACGGCCGGGCCGACCTCTTCGTCGCCCCCCTTCGCCTCGGCACCGGCCAGCAGAACAAAATTCTGGAAGCCATGGCGTGCGGCATTCCGTGCATCCTCAGCGCCCAGGTACTGGCGGGCCTCCACCCGGACTGCCTCCCGTGGGATCCCACCCATCCGGAGGGCGTGGTGCTGGTGGCCGATGGGCCCAGCGCCGTGGCCCGTGCCATCGACCGGCTGCTGGACGACCCGGCCTTGCGGACCCAATTGGGCCAGCGCGGACGGGAATTCGTTTGTAAAAACGCGGACTGGTCAGCCCAAACCCAGCACCTGACTGCTACTTTCGCGACAGTTTGGCCTGAAAACAATACCCCATGAACGCTCCTGCCCCCTTCGACTTGCTCGCTGGCATTCCGACGCTCGACCTGCGGAAATTCACCCATGGCTCCGAGGCCGAACGTGCAGAATTCATTGATACTCTGGGCCGTGCCTACGAAACCATCGGTTTTGCAGCGATCCACGGTCACGGAATTTCCGACGACCTCATCGCCCAATTGTACCGCACCTCGGAGCAGTTCTTCACGCTGCCTCTCGCCACGAAGCATCGCTACGCCCGTCCAGAGGACAACAACCAACGCGGTTTTGTGACCTTCGGAACGGAACACGCGAAGGACAGTCAGGCGGCCGACCTCAAGGAATTCTGGCAGGTGGGTCAGCCGCACCCCGCGCCAGGTTCCGACCCCGCTCACTTCCCGGACAATGTCGATGTGGCAGAGCTGCCGGACTTCATGCCGGCCTCGATCGAGGCGTTCGAAGCGCTGGAATCGCTCGGGCGCACCCTGCTTCGGGCCATCGCCCTGCGCATCGGGGTCGAGGAGACGTACTTCGAGACCTGGGTTCAGGGCGGCAACAGCATCCTGCGGGCCATCCACTACCCCCCCATCACCTCCGAGCCCGAAAGTGCCGTTCGCTCGGGACAGCACGAGGACATCAACCTCATCACCCTGCTCGTGGGCGCCTCGGCATCGGGGCTCGAGGTCCTGCGCCACGATGGCGTTTGGGTGCCCGTGACTGCGCTGCCCGAACACATCGTGGTCAACGTGGGGGACATGTTGCAACGCCTGACCAACCACCGGCTCAAAAGCACGACCCACCGTGTCGTCAATCCGCCGCGCGCGCTCTGGCACACGCCCCGTTACAGCATGCCCTTCTTCTGTCACCCCCGGCCTGAGATGCGGCTGGATGCGCTGCCTCACTTGGTTCCCGCGGGCACCCAACCGGTGGAAGGCCCCATCAGCGCTGGGGAATACCTCGAGGAGCGGTTGCGGGAGATCGGGTTGGCGAAGCCTTGATGGGGCGTGACCCGGGTCACGGTGGTTGACGGATTTGTAGGCCAAATTGCGCCCCAAACACCCCACCCATACCCTGCCATGTCCCCACTGTTCGCCTCCCTGGGATCGGAGCTCGCCTGGCTCGGTTATGCCGCCGCCGTTGCGGTGGGTTTGATTCTCGGTTTGGTCGGCGGCGGAGGGTCCATCCTCGCGGTGCCGATTTTTGTCTACCTGATGGGGATTCCGCCCGCACTGGCTACGGCGTATTCCCTCTTTGTGGTGGGGGTATCCTCCGCGGTTGGTGGATTTCAAAAACACCGGGAGGGCCAGGTGAACTGGGCCACAGGCATGGGGTTCGCCCTCCCCTCCTTGGTGGCGGTCTACCTCACCCGGCGCTATGCGCTGCCGGCCCTTCCCGAGGTGATGGATTGGGGTCCTGTTCATATGACCCAAGACGCCTTCATCATGGGGCTCTTCGCCTTGTTGATGGTGGCGGCCAGTGTTTCCATGATCCGCGGGGGCGATCGGTCTGCACCGGTGGCCACCCGGGTGCGGTGGGGCCTCGTTGCCGCAGAGGGCTTGGTGGTGGGGGCCTTGACGGGATTGGTGGGTGCAGGGGGTGGATTTCTGATCATCCCCGCCCTCGTGGTGCTCGTGGGCATGCCCATGAAAACCGCCGTGGGCACCTCGTTGGTCATCATCGCCCTCAAATCCACCATCGGTTTTTTGGGTGACCTGGGTTCCGGAGCACAGCTCGATTGGGGATTGATTTTGGGGTTCACCGGGCTCACCTTGGTGGGCATGGTGGGGGGGCTGCGTCTGGCAAAGCACTTGGATGGCACCTTTTTGAAGAAAGGGTTTGGTTGGTTTGTGCTGGTGCTGGGGGTTTGGATCCTCTGGGGCCAGTTTTGAATAAGAATCTGACAATGAATGAATAACCTTCAAATACTTCAACCATGTTGATTGAACAAATCTACACGGGTTGCCTCGCCCAAGGCGCCTATTACATCGAGAGCGAAGGAGAGGTAGCCATCATCGATCCCTTGCGGGAGACCCACGGGTACATCCAAAAGGCTGCAGAGCGGGGGGCCACCATCAAGTACATCCTCGAAACGCACTTCCACGCAGACTTTGTCTCTGGACACTTGGACTTGTCCAAGAAGACCGGTGCGGCCATCGTCTATGGCCCGACGGCACAGCCCGCCTTCTCCATTCACCAGGCGAAGGACGGCGAAGTGCTGACCTTGGGCAAGTTGAAGATCGAGGTGCTGCACACCCCGGGGCACACCATGGAATCGACCTGCTACCTGCTGCGTGACGAGCAAGGGGCGCCCCATGCCGTGTTCACCGGGGACACCCTCTTCATCGGGGATGTGGGGCGGCCGGATTTGGCCCAAAAAGCCGCTACCATGACCCAGGAACAACTTGCCGCCACGCTCTACCACTCCCTACGGAACAAGCTCATGACGCTGCCCGATTCCGTGCTGGTCTATCCTGGTCACGGTGCCGGCTCTGCCTGCGGCAAGAACCTGAGCAGCCAAACCTGGGACACCATCGGCGGTCAGCGGGCCTCGAACTATGCGCTGCGCGCGGACATGACCGAGGCTGAATTCGTCCAGGAGGTCACCGACGGGCTGTTGCCCCCACCCCAGTACTTCCCTCAAAACGTGGCGATGAACAAGTCCGCCATCACTTCGGTGGATGACGTGTTGGCCCGTGGTACGGTGGCGCTCGATCCAGACACCTTCGAGGGCATTGCGAACCACGAAGGGGCGATGGTCATCGACACCCGGTCGGCAGATGCCTTCGTGGCCGGTCACATCCCCAACAGCATCTTCATCGGCATCGACGGGAGTTTTGCACCCTGGGTGGGTGCGTTGGTGCCGGACCTGAAGCAACCCCTTGTGTTGGTGACGGACGCGGGTCGGGAACAGGAGGTGGTGACCCGTCTTTCCCGGGTCGGTTATGACAACACGATGGGCTACCTGGCCGGCGGGATCGACGCTTGGAAAGCTGCGGGCAAGGAGGTAGACCAAATCCAACAAATCACCGCAGACTCCTTGGCGCAGCGTCTGGAGACCGAATCCCTGAACCTCCTCGACGTCCGCAAACCGGGCGAATGGGAAGCGGAGCACCTGGCGGGAGTTCCCAACGTACCGCTGGATTATCTCAACGACCACATGGATGAAATCGACCCGGACAAAACGTATTTCGCCCACTGTGCAGGGGGATACCGTTCGGTGATTTTCAACAGCATCCTCAAGGCCCGGGGATACCACAACATCGTGGACATCGCGGGGGGATTCAAAGCCCTGGCTGCCACCCCCCTCCCCAAAACGAACTATGTTTGTCCTTCCACTTTGAAGTAATCCACGATGACCGGACTCTTTGAGAACGCTTGGCCTTGGTATGTGGCTGGCCCGTTGATCGCATTGTGCATGGCGGCGCTCCTGTTCGCTGGCAAACGATTTGGGGTTTCGAGCAATTTCCAAACGCTCTGTACCCTCGCAGGTGCGGGACGTTTTTCTGATTTCTTCCGCATCGACTGGCGGGAGCGAAAGTGGAACTTAGTGTTCATCCTGGGAACGGTATTGGGTGGGGCGCTGTCGGGCCTGTGGCTCAGGCCGCAGCCCACGGTGGACCTGTCATCCGATACGGTGGCCACGTTGGAATCCTGGGGGCTTCAGGACCCCGGTGCCACATTCGAACCAATGGAACTCTACGGCCCGGAGGTTTGGGGGCAGCCCGGGACCTGGCTCATCTTGTTGGTCGGAGGGTTCTTGGTGGGGTTTGGCACGCGGTGGGCGGATGGATGCACTTCCGGGCACGCCATCTCAGGGCTGTCATCGCTGCAACTTCCCTCCCTCATCGCGGTGGTGGGTTTCTTCATCGGCGGGTTGACCATGACCCACTGGGTCCTCCCCTATCTGTTCCACTGACAAAACACGAATGACCATGTGGCTCTATTTGCTCATTGGAATGCTTTTTGGGGTGACGTTGACCCAAGCGGAAATCGTCAGTTGGTACCGCATCGCGGAGATGTTTCAGTTCGACAGTTTCCACATGTACGGGGTCATCGGCTCAGCGGTGGTACTGGGGGTGCTCTTTCTGCAACTCGCTCGCAGGTTGGGCTGGCAATCGGTGGAGGGCAAGCCTTTTGCCATCTATGTGTACCCCATGGGCTGGAAGCGTTTCTTGCTGGGGGGAACGGTGTTCGGAATGGGTTGGGCCATCACAGGGGCCTGCCCCGGACCGCTGTTCATCCTGGCGGGCGCGGGCTACGCCCCGGTGTTGATCGCGTTGGTGGGTGCCTTGTTGGGCACCTTCGTCTATGGGTTGGTGCGGCACCGCCTGCCCCATTGATGGCTTGCATTTTTTTTCAAATCCGTTAGAATTTCTTGGCGGGTTGGGTACACCGGGTTTGTTCGGTTGGCAGTTTTTTTGTCCAAACAATGGTCATGAAAGCTTTCAACCAAACCTTTGTCGGTGCGTTGCTGGGAGCAGGCATTGCCCTGAGCCTCCACGCCGCATTCACGGCCTCTGGGCCGAATGAATCGATGTTGCATGGTTCGGTTCCCGGATCGACGGTTCCCGGGATTCAAGCGGGCTGGTCCGAGGGAGGCAGTGGGGTTCCGGTGGATTTTCGAAGTGCGGCCGTGGCTGCCATCGATCCCGTTGTCCATGTGAAAACGGCAAACCGGGTCCAAGTCCCCATCCATCCCTGGTTGGAATACTGGGGCTACTCGGCTCCATCTCAGGTTCAGCAGGGTTCGGGCTCTGGGGTCATCATCGATGCGGAGGGGTTCATCCTCACCAACCACCATGTCATCCGCGGGGCAGAGGAGATCGAGGTTTCTTTGAACGACCGCAGAACGTACCGCGCCCAGGTGGTGGGGAGTGATCCTGCCACGGACCTCGCGGTGTTGCGGGTGGATGCGTCGGAGCCGCTTCCGTTCATTCGGTTCGGGGATTCGGATGCGCTGGCGGTGGGTGAATGGGTGCTCGCAGTGGGGAATCCTTTCGATCTCACGTCCACGGTTACCGCAGGAATTGTATCGGCCAAGGCCCGGAACATCCAGATCTTGCAGCCGTCGGATGCATCGGGGGTCCCCCCCATCGAGTCGTTCATTCAAACGGATGCCGCAGTGAATCCGGGGAACAGCGGGGGCGCCCTGGTGAATGTGCGGGGCGAATTGGTCGGCATCAACACCGCGATCGCTTCGGAAACGGGGTCCTATTCGGGTTACTCGTTTGCTGTGCCTTCGTCCATTGCGGCGAAAGTGAGTGCCGACCTCATCGCTTTCGGAAGGGTGCAACGGGCGTTCCTGGGGGTGCGGGTGGCCGAAATGAACGATGGGTTGGCGAAGGAGCTGGGGGTGGCCAGCGGCCAGGGGGTGCTGCTCGCCGAAATCACCCCTGGAGGAGGGGCCGAGCGGGCCGGCCTTCGGCGCAACGATGTCCTCGTTGAGGTCGCGGGAGGGCCGGTCCGGAACATGCCGGAGCTTCAGGACCGGGTTTCCCGTTACCGGCCCGGCGATGCGGTGCCGGTCGTGGTATTGCGGAACGGCAAGCGTATTGAGGCCCAGGTCGAGTTGCGGGATGCTGCCGGGGCCACCCGCATCGTGAACCGTTCGGAATCGGAATGGCAGCAGCGGTTGGGCGCGGTCTGGACTTCCACCGAGGGCACGGACCGGGGACCTGGGGTCTTGGTTTACCGCGTTTTTCAGGGTGCTTTCCGGCAAATCGGTGTGCAAGAAGGGTTTCTCATCCAATCGGTGAATGGAGAACCCGTCTCCGGGCCCAGCGAATGGACCGATGTGTTGTCAAGCACCGACGGACCCTACCGCATCCGGGGAAATTACCCAGATGGGGCCGTTCGGGAATACATCCTTCCCGGGACCCGTTCTCCCTCTGAGCGCTGAGTCCTTCGCCGTCGGGAACTTCTACAGGTCCGGCGTTGTTATGCATACAACGCCATGGAATCCCTGCCCCTGTTCCCCTTGCCTTTGATGCCCCTGCCTGGGGAGCAAGTGGGGTTGTTCATCTTCGAACCCCGTTACCAGGCGCTGTTCGACGCCTTGGAGTCGTTAGAGGTGGCGGAGTTTGGGATACCCTTCGCCCACGCCGGTCGATTGGAGGGGGTAGGAGCGGTCATGCGGCTCATTGGGGTGACTGAGCGGTTTCCGGATGGCCGACGGCATGTGCTGGTGACGGTTTGTGATTTGTTCCGGCTGGTGGGGTTTGATGAATCCCCCGCACAAGTGCCATATCCCTTGGGAGAAATCCAACGATTGGAGGGTTGGAGGGACTGGACCTTGGCCCCCTCCGATGTGGCAGAGTGGGACCGCTTGTCTGATTGGCTTGCGCAAGAGGAGGCCCGCAAGTCTGGCCAAGCTTCTGGGGGGGGGGGGGGGGGGGGCGGGGGGCGGGGGGGGGGGGGGGGGGGGGGGGGGGGC
>JBIKTK010000313.1:0-3734 GCA_044348125.1 Flavobacteriales bacterium
CCACAGGCGTCCTGCGAGAGGACGGTGCGGGACTCGCCGTAGGTCACGCTGCCGCAGGCGTCGGTGGCGGCGTAGGTGTACGTGGGCTCCTCGCAGGCGCCGATGAGGTCGCCCGGCACGGAGGTGAACACGGGCGCCGCCGTGTCGATCACGGTGATGGTCTGCTGCGCCGTGGCGACATTGCCGCAGGCATCGGTGGCCGTGAAGGTCCGGACGAGGGTGGAGGATCCGCCGCAGGCACCGGGGAGGGTGGTGGTGGCGACGGAAACCTGGGCCGCGCTGCAGTTGTCGGTGGCCAGGGCGTCCTCCAGTACGAGGGGTTGGTCACAGGCGATCGTGTAGTCCGCGGGGATGGACAGCACCGGCGGCACGTTGTCGATGACGGTGACCGTTTGGACTGCGGTCGACGTGTTGCCGCACGCATCCGTGGCGGTGTAGGTCCGCTCGATGACGAAGCAACCCGTGCCAGCGACCGGCTCGGTGGCCGTCCAGGTGAGGGCGGGTGCGGGGTCACAGGCGTCCGACACGGTCACCGTACCCACCTCTACCGCCGGGTCGAAGGACCCGCAGTCCATTGTGGCGTCCGTCACCGCGAGCGCTGGCGCAGTCCCGTCGGTGATGGTCAACGTCTGAACCGCCGTGGCCACATTGCCACAGTCGTCGGTCGCCGTGTACGTGCGCAGTACCGAGAAGCAACCGCTGTCCCCGTTGCCGAGGATTTCTTGCGTCCATTCCCAATCCACATCGGAATCACAGCCGTCCGTGGCCGTGACCGCACCGTATGGTAGCGTTGGGTCGAAGGCATCGCAGGACACTGCAGCATCCGTGACGACCAGCGTCGGTGCCGTGGTGTCTAGGATGGAGATGGTTTGGCCTACGGTGGTGGTGTTCTCACATGCATCGGTCGCCGTCCAGGTCCGGGTGAAGGTGTAGCTACCTTCCGCCATGCCGTCGCCGTTGCACGGGTACACCGGCGCACTGTCCGTGTAGGTCAGGGTCAGGGTTTCATCCCACAGGACCCCGCAGTTGTCGCTGACCACAGGGGTACCCAAGGCAGCGGGGGACAGGTCTGCGTTGCATGCCGCGTCCCCTGCCACTGTGATGTTGCTCAGGCCCGAGAGGGTCGGCGGCGTCACATCGAAAAGGACGACGTACTGCTCGACGGTGGTGCTGTTGCCGCAGTCGTCTGTGGCTGTCCAGTACCGCACCCAAGCACCGGGGCAAGAACCCGCGGCGAAGACGGCCTGGATGCTATAGCTCACCTCCGAGTCACATGCGTCCGTGGCGAACAGAGGCACCACGTTCGGATCGGTGGGATCCTCCATGGCACTGCACTCGACCATGGTGAACTGGTCGAAGGGCAGGAATTCGGGGGCAGTGTTGTCGATCACCGTCAGGAGCTGGGTGGCCGTGACTGGGTTGCTCACGTTGCCGCAGGCGTCTGTCGCGGTGGCCGAGAAGGTCCTGACCACGGTGTACGAGCCTTCGGGTGTGCCGTCAGCAGCGCTGCAGGTGGCCACCGGTGCACTGTCGGAATAGGTCCAAGCGGTGGAAACGATGCCGCCACAGCCATCGGTACCGTTGGCCACGGGCGTCCCGTGAACGGCGGGGGTTCCGATGGGATCGCAGTGCGCGCCCGCGGACAGGGTCACCCCGGCCGGAGCGGTGAGGGCGACAGAGGGCGCGGTCGTGTCCAGCACCTCGATGGTTTGGGTGCAGCTGACCGAAGCCGTGTTTTCACAATCGTCCGTCGCCGTCAACGTCCAAGTCCGCACAAAACTGTACGAACCGCTGCACGAGCTTTGGTGGGGTCCGTCGGAGTAAGTGAGTGTGGCTGGAACGGTGGCCGTGCAGTTGTCCGTGGCGGTCCACGTCGGCGTGCCGGTGACCGTAGGATCCGTGGAGGCCATGCAATTGCCATCCGTTTCCAGCGTCACATCTTCCACACATTCCAAGGCCAAACCAGGCGCCAAATCATCGGTCAAGTACACGACCTGCGACAAGGTGGCGGTGTTGCCACACGCGTCCGTGGCGGTGTAGGTCCGCAAGAAGGCGCCATCCGGCTGAACGCATCCGCCCGAAACGGCGAGATCGGTGTAGGTCAGGGTGACGTCTCCGCAATCGTCGGTGGCAGAGACGGTGATGACGTCAGATGCGCCGCAAGGAAGCATCACCTGGCCCGGTGCCGGATCGAAGGTCGGTGGGGTGGTGTCGATGGTCTGCAGGGTCTGGGTGACCGAGGTCGCGTTGCCGCAGGCATCGGTGGCGGTCCAGGTCCGGGTCAACGTGGCGGTGGTGCCGCATCCGGGTACGGTGGTCTCGGTCAAGGACAGGGTGACCTCGCCGCAATTGTCGGTGGCCACCGGGGTCTCCTGGGGCAGGGGCTCACCGCAAGCCACGACTGCATCCGCGGGCACCGTGAGGAATACAGGTGCCTCCGCATCGTCCGTGGTCACGGTCTGGGTGTACGTCGCTGCGTTCCCGCTGCAGTCCGTGGCGGACCAGGTCCGGGTGTAGACCCCGGCCCCGTCGCAAGCCCCCGGCACAAACGTCTCCCCCAGGTAAGCGAGTTCGATGGTGCCCGCTGGCGAACAGTCGTCCGTCACCACGAAAGCGTCCAAGCCCGGTACCGGCGCAGTCTCCCCGCATCCCGCCAACACATCCGCTGGCCCCGATACAAACGTTGGTGCCGATTCATCCTCTACCGAAATTGTCTGCGTGAGGGTGGTGGTCGTTCCGCACGCGGGGTCGAACGCTTGGTACGTAATTTCCACCGCGCCTTCGCCACATTCCGGGGTGTGAACTACGTTCTGTCCGAGGTCGACGATCAAGTCCCCTGCCATGCCCGAGGCCGGCTGGTCCCAAATCGTTCCCGACCAAGCGAACCAACCGCCAAACCCGTAATTGCAGTTGTGGCTGTTTCCGCTCATGCCCAACTGGAAGGCCTTGTTTTGGCTCACCGGCATGTGGCTCAGGCTCAGGTGCGAACCGGCGTAACCGTCGACGCCCGTCAGGTAGCTCTGGTTGTTGTCCAGGAAATAAATTTGCAATTCTGCGGGGTTGGCCGTGCATCCGTAAGCCAGGATCAAGCCGCGTTGGGGGTTGCCGGCCATCCAGGCTTGGGCGGTGGTTTGGCCTGTGAAAACCATGTGAATGTCCCAGGCCAAATCCGAATCCAAGCTGTTGTAAACGCGCCCTGTAACCAAAGCGGTTCCGTTTGCGTAACGGGTAACAGAGAGCGGGGTTTGCTCCAACCAGTAGTCGCTGGGCGCGAAGCCGAGTGCGGTCATGCCGAAGATGCGCAGGGCGCCGTCGGGTCCAAATCCGTAAGCGGTGGTGGCGCTGTTTTCGATGTAGGTCTCGTTGAGGGGCGCGTAGAATCCGGTTACCTCGAGGGGGGTGCCGGTGCAGGGATTGACTGCGGTCACGGAAGGATCGATGCCTCCGGGCAGCGGGTTGCCACAGGCCACGCTGTAATCGGCGGTGTTGCCGGAGAAGCTGGCAGGGCAGGAACATGGATCAATGGGGTTGCCATTGCAATCGAACCCGATGGCCGGGTATGCGCAATCTCCTGCGTCGGTGGCGGTTGCGTCGTAGTTGCAAGCGGCAGCATCCTGGCAGCCGACCACTTCGAACGGATCGCAGACTCCGTCACCGTCGCCGTCGGCGAGGCAGTTGCCGTCGCAGTCGTAGTCGGCGGCGGGGTAGGTGCAGTCGCCAGCGTCGGTCGCTGC
>JBIKTK010000236.1:0-3288 GCA_044348125.1 Flavobacteriales bacterium
GCGGGTGCTGGCGCTCGCGGCGGGGACGTTGGATTTCGTGGGGGTCGAGGCCTTGGGCCGGGTGGTCGAAGGGGGGGACTGGATGGCGCGGCATGTGGAGCACGCGTTGGGGCTGGACCTGGTGGACGTGGCGGCCGTCCGCTCGGCGGGCCTGAAGGTGGCCGTGGATGCCGTGAACAGCACGGGGGGCATCATCCTGCCGCGCCTGCTGGAGGCCCTGGGGGTGGAGGTGGTGCGGGTCCATTGTGATCCCACGGGCGACTTTGCGCACAACCCCGAGCCGCTGCCTGCGCATTTGACGGATTTGGCCGGTACCGTCGTGGAGCAGGGGTGTCACTTGGGCATCAGCGTGGATCCGGATGTGGACCGCCTGTGCTTTGTGTGTGAGGATGGGACCATGTTCGGCGAGGAGTACACCCTGGTGGCCGTGGCGGACCACGTGCTGGCCCACACGCCGGGGAACACGGTGAGCAATCTGAGTTCGACCCGCGCCCTGCGTTGGGTGACCGAGCGTCATGGGGGGCGCTACACCGCCTCAGCGGTGGGCGAAGTGAATGTGGTGGAAGCGATGGAGGCCACCGGTGCCATCATCGGTGGCGAGGGCAATGGCGGGGTCATCTACCCCACTTCGCACCCGGGCCGCGATGCCGTCGTGGGGACGGCTTTGTTCCTGACACACTATGTTCGCAAGGGACTCACATGCAGTGCGTTGCGCGCGACCTATCCGCACTTTGCCATGTCGAAAGACAAGATGGACCTGCCGACCCATGGGGTGCAGGAGGCCCTCGACGCCCTGGTGGCCGCACACCCCGATGCCGAGGTGAACCGGGTGGATGGCGTGAAGTTTGACCTGCCCGAAGGTTGGGTCCACCTGCGCCGTTCGAACACCGAGCCCATCTTGCGCATCTACGCGGAAGCGGCTTCGGAGGCAGCAGCGCGGGGCTTGGGGGACCGCTTCAAAGGGGAGTTGCAACGGATTTTGGAAGTGGGTTTGGCCTGAAATGGCGCATTTTTGCAGACCGATGGGTAGACCAAACCGCACGCAATGACCGTGTATCTTGACAACGCCGCGACCACCGCAGTAGCGCCCGAAGTGCTAGAGGCCATGTGGCCCGTGCTGCGCAATGTTTACGGGAATCCTTCTTCGAGCCATGCCGAGGGACGCAAGGCACGGGTCTTGGTCGAGCAGAGCCGGCGCAAGATTGCGGCCCTGCTCCATTGCCATCCCAGCGCCATCGTGTTCACTTCAGGGGGGACGGAGGCGGACAATTTGGCGTTGCGGGGAGCTGTTGCGGACTTGGGTTGCCGCCGCATCATCACGTCGGAGGCGGAGCACAGTGCCGTCATCAAAACGGCGCACGTGCTCGCCGAGCGGTTTGGGGTGGAGGTGGCCACGGTGCGGCACCTGCCCGACGGAACGGTGGACGAAGGGCACCTGGCAGCGCTGTTGGTGGAGGGACCCAAGACCCTGGTCAGCTTGATGCACGCGAACAATGAGGTGGGGGTGATGGTCGATTTGGCCCGCATTGGGACCTTGTGCCGCCAGCATGGCGCGCTGTTTCACAGCGATACAGTCCAAACCATGGGGCACTACCGCTTTGATTTGTCGACGCTGCCCGTGGACTTCATCACGTGCGCTGCCCACAAGTTTCACGGCCCCAAGGGCACGGGGTTTCTGTACATCGCCCCGGGGCTCAAGATCAGCAGCCAAATCGAAGGCGGGAGCCAGGAACGCGCGCTGCGCGCGGGCACGGAGAACCTGCACGGCATCGTGGGGTGCGCCAAGGCCCTCGAGCTCGCCTACGCGCACCTGGCCGGGCACGAGGAGCACATCCGTTCCCTGAAACGCCAGCTCACCGAGGGTCTGCGTGCCGCCCTGCCCGGCGTGCGCTTCAACGCCGATTCCGACCGGGAAGACCGGCTCTACACGGTCCTCAACGTATCGTTTCCGCCCCACCCGAAGGCCGGCATGGCCCTCTTCCTGCTCGACCTCGAGGGCGTCGCATGCTCCGGGGGCAGCGCCTGTTCCAGCGGTGCCACCCTCGGGTCCCACGTGTTGCGCTCGCTCGGCTTTCACGACCCTGCACGGGCCAGCCTCCGGTTCTCCCTGGGCCGCTACAACACCGCCGAAGAGATCGACCGCGCCCTGGCGGCCATCGTTCGGGTGCTGGGCCCGGTGGCGCCCAAGTGATTTTGGTTTAATTTGGCTTCGCCGTGTCACCGCCTGTGCGGAGGCCTGCAAACCTGTCTTGCCCTGTCTCACCCGGTTGAACCCCTTCGAACCCCGCCCACCCCATGCCCTTCAATAGCGCATTCAACTGGTTCATCCGCAGGAGAATGGCCCAGATTGACCTCGTTCGAAACCACCCGGTCGAGTCCCAGCGTTCGGTGTTCAGTTCGCTGATGCACCAAGGAACCGGCACAGCCTTTGGGGTGGACCACGGGTTCTCCAGCATCCGCAACCTGCGGGAATTCCGGGCCCAAGTGCCCATCCGGGATTACGATGGACTGAAGTCCTACATCGAACGGGCCCGGGAAGGGGAGGCGAACGTCCTCTGGCCCGGAGTCACCTCCTGGTATGCCAAGAGTTCCGGCACCACGTCCGACCGAAGCAAGTACTTGCCGGTGACCGAGGACAGCCTGCAGAGCAGCCATTTCAACGGCGGCAAGGACTTGCTGGCCCTCTTCTGTGACGCCCGGCCCGATGCGCGGCTTTACGAGGGCAAGCACCTCGGATTGGGCGGTTCCCGGTCCGCCGAGCAGACGGCATCCGGCGCCTTCACGGGCGACCTCAGTGCCATCATCATCAACCGGATGCCTTTCTGGGCGAAGGCGCGCCGTACGCCGGGGCTGGACATCGCCCTGATGCCGGACTGGGAGGTCAAGGTGGACGCCATGGCGCGGACCACCTCCAAGGAGGATGTGCGCATCTTGGCCGGTGTCCCCAGCTGGATGCTGGTGGTGGGCAAGCGCGTGCTGGAGATGACGGGGGCCCGGACGTTGGGGGAGGTTTGGCCCAACCTCCAATTGTTCATGCACGGGGGCGTCAATTTCGACCCCTACCGCCAGCAGTTTGTGGACCTCATCGGCGATGTCCGCATGGGCATGGAGTTCATGGAAACCTACAATGCCTCCGAGGGATTCTTCGGTTTGCAGGACCGCGTGGGCGCAGAGGACATGCTCCTGATGATGGATTATGGCATCTACTTCGAGTTCCTGCCGCCCTCGGAATGGGATTCTGCTTATCCCCAGACCCTGGAACTCCGGGAGTTGGAGCTCGGAAAGGAG
>JBIKTK010000206.1:0-3706 GCA_044348125.1 Flavobacteriales bacterium
ACGGGCGTGCCCGCGAGCAGGGCGCGAACCCGGTCCCAGGTCCCGAGCCGAGGACCCGCAATCCCCACGAGGGCGGCCCACCGTTTGGGATCGGGGTAAGAGACGTTGACCGCCTTCATGGCTGGGACCGCCTTCATGGCTGGGGCCGCCTTCATGGCTGGGGTGGGGTGAACGGCGGAGGTGGGGTGAGCCAATGTCGGCGGTAGGCACCGTTGGGGTCGTAGTCGCTGGCTTGTTTGGCCGTATGGAAACGCCGCTGAGGACGCGGATCCGCACCCACGCCTGCGATGTACTGCCAATTCCCCGTGTTGCTCGCCACATCGAAATCGAGCAGGTGGTGCTCGAACCAAGCCGCACCCCAGGTCCAGGGAACGCCGAGGTCGTGGATGAGGAAGGAGGCGACGTTTTGGCGACCGCGGTTGGTCATGTACCCGGTGGCGGCCAGCTCGCGCATGTTCGCATCCACGAAGTCATCCCCCGTGGTGCCCGCGCACCAGGATGCAAAGGCCTGCCTGGCACGGGCATGTCGGCCCCCGAGCGCCGGTTTCCGGAACAGGTCAGCACCCGACTGGATGGCAGCGAACCGGAAGTAGTCGCGCCAGAGCAACTCGAAGACCATCCAGTACGTGTCTTCGGTGGCGCCGTGCTGGGCTTCGAAAGCGCGCACCGCTTCGTACACCTGGCGCGGGCTCAGGGCCCCCACCGACAACCACGGCGCGAGCCGGCTGGCATCATCGGGCCCCAGGAGGCCATTGCGGGTCTGTTTGTAATGGGCCAGCGCCCCGGAACCGATGTAGTGGCGCAGGCGGGCCTGCCCTGCCGACTCGCCGCCTTCGAAACGCAGGAGACCCCGGGGGTCCGGCCTCGCCGGCCCGGGCCCGGGTAGCGCCCCCTCCGCGAACCGCGGCGGGCCTGCCACCCAGCTCCCGGGCACCGGCACCTCGGCTGGCGGCGGGAGCGACTCCTGGACCCGCCAAGCCCGCTCCACCTTGTTGCGGAACGAAGTGAACACCGGCGGCAATGCGTCCACCTCAAACGGCAGGTCCTCCGGGTGCAACAGCGTCCGCCCCTCCACCCAGTGGCACCCGGCACGCCCCGCCAACGCCCGTTCCAGCGCCCGCTCCTGCGCCCACTCCTCCGGCGCATGCCCGCGCTCCGCAAACACGCCGCCATCGAAATCGCCGTCCCGCACCAGCCGGGCGCAAACCTCCGCGCTGTCGCCCAGACGCTCATCCAGAATGGCACCCCGCAAGGCCAAACCCCTCCGCAAATCGGCCACACTCTCCGCCAGAAAGCGCATCCGTGCTGGCGACATGCGCCCCCAGTCGGGCCTTGGCGCTGGCGCCTGCCAAGGCCAGTCCCTGCTCCACTCCCCCTCCCACAACGGGTCCCAAACGTAGACCGGGACTACGGTTTCGCACTGCGCCAGGGCCGCGTGCAGCGCCACGGCGTCTTCGAGCCGCAAATCGGCCCGGAACCAGACAAGGCCCCGGCGGAAACGTCGGCGGGTGGAGTCGTTCATAGGGAATGGATTTGGCCTAACACCTGGCCGGCACGCTCCAACACGGCAGCGCGTTCGGAAGCCGGCATGCGGTCCCACAGCCGGTAGACCATGCCGATGCGCGGATTCGTCTCCAACTGGGCCCGGTGCCGGTCGTGAAACTGCCAGTACAGGCTGTTGAAGGGGCAGGCCCGGTCGCCCGTCCGCTCGCCGGCGCGGTAGAAGCAGGTCGCACAGGGCGCGCCCATTTTCTTGAGGTAATTCGCACTGGACACGTAGGGTTTGGTCCCCACCAAGCCCCCGTCGGCAAACTGCGACATCCCGCGGGTGTTGGGCATCTCGACCCACTCGAGGGCATCGATGTAGACCCCGAGGTACCAGGCATCGACTTCGTCTGGGTGCACCCCGGCCAGGAGGGCAAAGTTGCCGGTCACCATCAGGCGCTGGATGTGGTGGGCGTAGGCGTTGTCCCGGGTGGCCCCTACGGCCTGGCGCATGCAGGCCATCCGGGTCTCACCGGTCCAATACCAGCGCGGCAAGGGGGCGTCGTGTTGGAAGCAATTGAGGGTGGCATATCCGGGCATGTGGTGCCAATAATGGCCCCGCACGTACTCTCGCCAACCCAGGATCTGACGGATGAAGCCCTCGGCACTGGACAGGGGAATGCGCTCTGGATCCCGGCGCCAAGCCGCCTCCACCGCCTCCACCACCTCGAGGGGGGACAGCAGTTTCACATTGAGCACGAAGCTCAGCCGGCTGTGGTACAGGGTGGGGCTGGCATCCGACAGGGCATCCTGAAACGCCCCGAAGAGGGGCAACATCCGGTCGATGAAGTCCTCCAGCAGTTCCAGGCCTTCCTCCCGGGTCACGGGCCATTCCCACCGCTCGCAGCGGCCCCAGGTCGCCACCCCGGCGCGCTGCAATTGCGCTTGGACTGCCTCGAAATCGTGGGCAAAGATGCGCGCTTCCGGGGGACGGTGGCCCTTGGGCAGGGCCTTCCGGTTCGCCGCATCGTAGTTCCAATCGCCTCCCTCGGGACCTCCCGCCGCATCCAACAACACCCGGTGCTTCCGCCGCAACATCCGGTAAAACCCCTCCATGATGAAACTCTTCTTCCCCTGGAAATGCCGCGTGAAGTCCTCCCGGGTGGTCAGGAAATGGTGCGTATCGGTTGCTTCGACCCAGCATCCCCGGGCCCGCAAGGTCTCCGTCAACGAGCGCAGTTCCTCCTCTAGCCGCCATTCATCCGGCAACATCCACTGCAGGCGCTGCGCCCCATGTTCTGCCAAGGCCTGCTCGACCGCCAAGCTGACCGAGTGCGGGTTGTCTGGCGCATCGATTTGCCAGTACTGCACCCGGTGCCCCCGGGCGCGAAGTGCTTCCGCAAAAGCACGCATGGCCAAGAAAAAAGCAATCACTTTCTGGACATGGTGCAGGACATCCGAAGACTCCGACCGGTATTCCCCCATCAAGTACAAAACATCCTGCTCCGGCCCCGATGGGTTGGAAAACCAAGGATGCTGGATGTTCAGTTGGTCTCCCAACACCAGCCTGATCTCGCGAACCGTGCTCATGCCGCTCCAGGGGTTGCCTGTGCCCTGCCTCGCTGTCCCCGGCATCGGTCGCTGCAGTACTTCACCTCTTCCCAGCAGGCGGACCATTTCCGGCGCCAGTGGAACGGCCGTTCACAGACCGTGCAAATCTTGGTAGGCAAGTGGGGCTTCCGGTGCATGCGGAGATAACAACCCCCACGGGACCGTGTTCAACCGGCCGAGGCGGGGTCGGGGGCGGACGCGGGGGCGGCCGAAGCCGACGCGGGGGCGGCCGAAGCCGCATAAGCACTGAACCGGTCCAGAATGGACTGCCAACCTTCGCGCTGCATCTCCAGCGGGTGGATGTTCTCTGCCTCGAACCGAATGTCCACCCGCGTCCCAGCCCCTTCCGCCGTGAGTTCGAACACCACCCTCCTCCCGTCCTCCAGGATGAATGTGAACCCTTCCCCGGGGCGGACCTCCTCGTAAACCGCTGCCAAATCAAATCCCATGCTGCCATCCCTGGCCTCCATCCGGGCCACGTAACGCCCCCCGGGGTGCAATTCGTTCGTCGCCCAAGGACATTGCCAATCCTCCGACGCAAAGTTCCAGTTCACAATGTGCTCGGGGGACGTGTAGCAAGTCCAAACCCATTCCCGCCCTGCCGAAACGA
>JBIKTK010000322.1:0-3703 GCA_044348125.1 Flavobacteriales bacterium
CCAAGAGGGAATGAAAAGTGGCCGAGCTGTAGATTTTGATCCCAAGAAGCATTTGGGCATTCTGAAGTCAAGTCAGAAGAATGGCTGAGTTCTTCTTCACCCATAAAGCGGTTGAAGATCTCAAGGATATTTGGTATTATACAGTTCAAGCTTGGTCCGAGCATCCTGCAGAAGATTACTATGAGGCGATCATTCAAAGCTGTTATGATTTAGCCAGGCAACCCGGTCTGGGGAAATCACATGGTTTCAATGTTAGGGGGCGAATTCAACTACCGGTTCAACAGGCGAAACCACTCCAACCAATGCCCTTTGAGTGAGTTTTCAAGGATTGCGTCCTTGCCGAAAGGACCGCATTCGCAGCCAATTGCACGCTAACTCGTTAAACCGTATCCTCGATTCCATGGGCTCACTAGGTTGAGGTGAACCTCAAACTCCAGAGCACATTTTGAAATCGTGCGATATTCGCGGATGGCTTCAATGGCCACTTTTGCTCAGGCGAGAATGGGCGATGAAATGCCTCAGGTGAGTATGTTAGCAGGCATTGTCAAGAAAAGAATGAACTACGCCGCGGTTGGAATAGGTGTCGCGCTTGGAATGAGTTTTTTCTTCCTATATACGAGGAAAAAAGATTGGAGTCAGCCGATCTTGAGGTGGCTGATATCGGGTTGTCTTTTTACAGCCGGATCAATGAATCTTTTCCTAATTCAAGGCACGACTAACAGCGATCGAATCTTCTACTGGGGACTTTGTGTTCCCTTGCTATATTATGGTTTGGATCGTCTATTCCGTTTTTTGAGCTTCAGAATTCAGCGGAGAGACTTTATCCTGTGGTTGAATGGTTCGGATGAAATCGATGGTAGGGTTGGAGGAAAAAATCCCCACGTTCGACCCTCAGATGTCGTCTTTTCTCTCGGTCTTCTGATTTTCATCGTCGCTGTGACCTTGATGGGTGCCGCATTCTTGCGCCAGACCTAATCAAAGACGACTTCATTCATCGCGGTGGTTCAGCGCCAATCGACAAAAGTTTCAGCAACTTGCCATCCAATGACTGGACAGTTTATAGATACGCTCAGATATCAATGGAGAACTCCACCTCCTGTTGAGGGCGGCTTTTTCTATCTGGATACAGATTTTGGAAAAGTCAGGGTTTTCGATACCCAAGGGAATTTACCCGTCATCATCAATGTGCCTGATGGGCCCAATGTCATTGAGCATCACATCCCTCTGATTCAGGATTTGGCGAAGGATTATCGGATGATTTGTTTTGAGTATCCCGGCTTGGGTTTTTCATTCCCAAATGGTGATTATGACTATTCGTTTCACCACGGTTCAACCCTGTTGTTGCAGGTATTGGACTGCCTCAAAGTCAGAAAGGTTTCATTGCTTTTTTCATGTTCCAATGGATATTATGCCATCCAAGCGGCCATGGTGAATCCGGATAGATTTCATCATTTATTTTTATCTCAAACACCTTCTATTGATTCTATGATGAAATGGCAGGAGGCTTCCATTCCCGATATGCTGAAAGTCCCCGTCGTTGGGCAGTTCATGAATTTGATGCTCGCTCAGAAATTCGTCGATGTGTGGTACCGGTATTCCTTGCCAAAAAATCACGAATTAAAACATGAGTATTCCCAAATAGCCGGGAATTCACTTAAGAAGGGAGGTTGTTTCTGTCTGTCCTCCTTGGTTCAGGGGTTGAACAAGGACCGGAAATCAGAATTATCATTGAGTGGGGTTCCAACCACTTTGGTTTGGGGATCTAAGGACTTCACCCACAGAAAAACCGATCAGTATTCGATCAAAAAACACATTCAAAGTTGCGAGATTATTGAATTTGATGGGTGTGGACATTTTCCAGAGCTCGAGAATAGAAAGCGGTATGTCAAGCTGATCAAAGAAAGAACGCAACATCAACCTGCGTGAACAGTTCTCTAGGGAAATGGAGGATTTCGTGCTGCTAGGGAATGGGAAATGATTCGGGTTTTCGATGGCAGAATGGACTGAGCCCCCCCTTGGGAATTTTCACCCACTAGGGCCAGGGTGCGGGTGCTACAGCAGGGAAAGGTCGCTTGCAGGTCAGAACTGGAAGTAGATGAAGGGCTGCATCCCGGCGCGCAGGGCCTGCCAGGCGAGGGCGATGGCGAACACGGAGGCGATGACCTGGACGGGGAGGGAGAGGCGCTGGAAGCGGGAACGGTAGCCGGATTTCCAGCGCTCCGGGAGGAAGTGGATGGCGTAGCCCAGCGCAATGACGGAGAGGACCGGGGCGTAGCCGGTGACGATGGCGGACCAGGGGGTGCCGGACCAACCGTGGAAGAGCTTGGAGAGCATCGCGTTGGCGGTGAACCATTCCTCCCAGAGGGTGTGGCCCGTGCCGAGCGCCTCCCATGACGTCTTGCTCCCCGCCCGGAACCAGATGCGCGTGAACGTGATGAAGTGAAACGTCAGGAAGACCCCCGCGACGAGCAGGGCAGGGCGGTGGGCCCAGGCGGCCGGGCGCAGGCGGGTCCAGATTTTGGTCCACCAGACCCCGAGCCCATTCAGGCCGCCCCAGAGGACGAAGTTCCAGCTGGCGCCGTGCCAGAGGCCGCCGATGAGCATGGTGAGGAAGGCGTTGGTTTGGCCTACGAAAGCGGTCCGCCAAGTGGGCAAAGCCCAGAGCACCCCCGCGAGCAGGGCCACAGCCCCCAGCGCCACCAGCCGCGGCGTCGTGCCCGGCAGCATGAGCAGGATGAAGCCCAGCGCGATGGCGGACATGAGCCAGGTGAAGCGCGTCCCACCGCGGTTGCCGCCCATGGGGATGTAGAGGTAATCCCGCAGCCAGGTCGACAGGCTGATGTGCCACCGCTTCCAGAAATCGCCCGGGTTGCGCGCCTTGTACGGCGATCGGAAGTTCACCGGCAGCTCGAAGCCCATCCACAGGGCGATGCCGATGGCCATATCCGTGTAGCCGCTGAAGTCCGCGTACACCTGCAGGCTGTAACCGTACAAGGCCAGCAGGTTCTCGAGGCTCGTGTAGGCCATGGGGTCCGCAAAGACGCGGTCCACCAGGTTGAGGGCCACGTAGTCTGCAAGCCAAACCTTTTTCAGCAAACCGTTCAAAATCCAGAACAGCCCCAGCCCGAAGAGCGCCCGGTCCACGGCGTAGGGCCGGTAAATCTGCGGGATGAACTCCTTCGCCCGGACGATGGGTCCGGCCACGAGTTGCGGAAAAAAGCTCACGTAAAACCCGAAGTCCAACGGGTTGCGCACAGCGGCGATCTCCCTGCGGTAGACGTCGATGGCGTAGGACATGGTTTGGAAGGTGAAGAAGGAGATGCCCACCGGGAGCAAGATGCGGTCCACGCGCAGGGTTGTCCCCAGCCAGGCGTTGGACAGTTCGCTCAGCACATCGGTGGGGCGGAACTGGGTCCCAAGCAGCGTGTTGCAGCTGTCCGCGAAGAAGTAGGCATACTTGAAGTAGCCGAGGACCAGCAGGTTCAAGGTGAGGCTCAACGCCAGCCACGCCTTCCTGCGCCCGCCTTCCGTGGGTTCCATCCGACGTCCGATGTACCAGTCCGTAAAGGTGGAAAAGAGCAGGATGAGAAAAAACCAGCCGCTGGTCTTCCAGTAGAAGAACAGGCTCACCGCGAAGAGGAAGGCGTTGCGCGCGGCCACCCGCCGCTCCAGCAGCGCGAATCCGACCAGCACCAGGGCCAGG
>JBIKTK010000207.1:0-3696 GCA_044348125.1 Flavobacteriales bacterium
AGCCGCTGTGGGGTCGGGCGAGAGGAACTGTTGCAGCACCAGCAAGCTGATGGCTTGCCGGTTGAGCTCTTCCTCGTTGATGAGGGCGCTTTCTACCAACGCCTGCAACCGGGTATCCGCCCCCGGAACCTCGATCTGGAACCCGATGTCGGGACGCAACAAATTGCCCTGCAAACCCAGCACCAGGTCCACATCCGTTCGCCCCGGCAAGCTGGCCTCGTTGGGCAGCAACTCCTGCAACCGGGTGCGGACCCGGTACCGGGTGTCGAGGTCGATTTCTGCCGCATAGGGGTCCCCGAACCACGTGATGGTGCCGCCGGGATCCACCACGAACTTCTTGTTGATGATGTTTTGCAGGGTGAACAAATAAGATCCCTGCACCACCTCGAGCCCGCCGGTCATCGCAAACCGTTCGAAATCATCGATGTTGAGGTTGAGGGCGCCGCGGACTTGGCCTGCGATTTCGTCGCCGACCGCTTCGTCGAAGATGATCCGCGCCTGGGCATCTTCGGTGATGTCCAAGGCCAAATTCAGCCGCACCCGGGTCGGATTCGTTTCGGGGGCTGCTGCGGGTGCCGCATCGGGCAATCGGAACGAAATGAAGTCCGCATAAGTTGCATCGGTGGCGCCGTCCAACGGCAAGGCGAAGGTGGTCCCCTTCTCGGTGCGGAGCCGGGCATCGATGTTGATGCGGTCCCCGTAACCGAAGACGTTGACGTCTCCTGTGGCATACGCGGTTCCGAAGAAATAATCGTTGTCCTTGCGGGTCAGTTCCATGATGTGCAACGGTTCCTGACCCAAGTCGAGGCTCACATCATAGCTCCATTTCGCGAACTGCTCGTGGAGTAGGGTTCCGGTCATCACGGCGCGGTGGCCCTGGTCGTCGGTGAAGACCCAGTTGTCCAGCCCGATGTAGTCGGGATCGAGGAGCAGGGCGCCCTGCAGTCCGAAGGTGGTGCCGAGGTAGCCGATGCGTGCGGTGGCGTCGGAGGCGGCCAGGCGGCCCCGGAGCACGGGGGCGAGGTAGGTCCCCGTGATGTCCACCCGTCCCGAAAGGCCCCCGGTGAGGGCCAGTTCGGCGGGGTCGACGACCAGACCCGCCCAGGCGAGGGGGAGCTCGTGGAGGAGGGCACGGAGCCGGATGGGGGAGGACGTGCTGAAGGGGGTTTGGCCTGCAAGCGAAAGCCGCTGCTTGCCCCCTTCGGTCGCGCTGATCCAGACCGAGCCACCGCCCAAGTTCCCTTCCCAACCGGCTTCCACACGCTCCAAGGTCCGTCCCTCCACGGTCCAACCGCGCACTTCGGCGTCCGCCCGCAGCGACCAGTTGCCCAAGGGCGCGCAGCATTCCGCCTCGCAGACCAGCGCTTGGTACTGCTGGGTCGGAATGCCCCAACGCGACAGGTCGGGCATGCGGTCGCTCTCCAACCGAATCTGCAGCGCGTCGTAGCTCTCAGGCCCCAACCGCCCCTCCAGTTCCAGGACCATCCCGGCGCCCTCCCAGCGGAAATTCTCGAGGCTCCCGCGCCAACCGGCCGCGGTGGGGGTCCACACCATGCACGCGGGCAAGTCGCTCAGCACGAGGCGTTCTCCGCCCAGGGGCAAGGTGGCTTCGTACAAATCGACCCACCAGTCGCCGTCGGCTTCCTGAACTTCGGACCGCACCTGCAGGGATTCGTTGTCCCAGCCCACCCAGGCGAGGTCGATTTTCCAAGTGGAGTCTGCGTGGATGTCGATGGCCAAATCCGTCAACAAAGGTTCTCCTCCGTCGCCCACCTCCGCGGCTTGGATGGTCCCAAAAAGTTCGCTGGCGGTTCCGTCCACTTCGATGAACAGGTCGTCGACTTCGAAGGTCTCCCACCGGACGTTGTCGGAGCGGAAACTGGCGGAGACGCCTTTATCGCCCAACCGGGCAACCACCCGGGTGCCGTCGGCGAGGTGTAGGGGCAGGCGAAGGACGGCCGCCACAGGCTCGAAACGGCGCAATTGGAAGGAGGTTTCGAAGACGGGTACTGGGACCCTTGCTTCCGAACGGGTGCGCTGATTCTCCAACCAGTTCGTCCATTCCACCAGGTCGGTGGAGGTGCGCAGGTTGCCCTGGGTCAGGTCGGATTCCCACCGGGCTTCGGCGATGGATCCGTCCCAAGCTCCCATGAGGTCGAAGCGGGAGATCATGCGGGGCACGCCTTCGTCGAGGAGGAGCGCATTGCGCAATCCGGCTTTGAACCGGTAATCTCCCCGGCTGTCCCGGCGCAGGGTGAGGTCGTTGCGCGCCACGAGTTTCCACGGAGCGCCCTCTCCGGCCGGTTGGAGGCCGCTGAGTTCCCCCTCCAAGGCGAGTGCCCAGTCCCCGTCGTCCCCAGGTTCCCAAACGAAGTGCTGGGCCATCGGCCAGTCTCCCCCCTCGCATGTGAGGTCGCCCTCCCACCGGCCGGGAAACCCGGTCCCGCCCCGGTCCTCCCATCGACCCTGCGCTGCCCAGGTTCCGAGGTCCTTCCAAGGCTGGGCCTCCGTGGCCACCTCCAACTTCCAGTCGCAGGCCCGGGGCAGTCCCTCCGGTCCGAAATCGGTGAGCCGGGCTTCCACCGTTGCGTCCAAGGGCAGCGGCGCTTCCTGCTCCAACCACGGCTCCAACCGCAACCCCTCCACGGCGAGCTGGGCATCCCAGTGCTTCGACCCCGGCGCCACCTGGGCCCGGATGGAAGTCGAGCCCACATGACTCCCCCGCCACTCCAGCCGCGCCATGCGATCGTTTTTCTCCCCGTGCAACAAAACATCCGGGCCCGCAGCGACCAGCGGGGCGACCCCGTCCTCCCAACCCTCCGGAAGCGTCCCGGGCGGCAGGTGTCCCAGCGCATCCAAACAGCCCGCCCAGCGCATCGCCAGGTCCACGTCCAAGGTCGGCAACGAGGCAAAGAGCTGCCGGCCCGGTAGGCTCGAAGGTCCAGCCTCGGGGCCAAGCGGCAACACCACCCGGGCTGTGTCCACCGTCCGCAGCCGGTTCCCCCAAACGAGCCGGTTTACCTCCGCCTCCCAACCCGCCTCCTCCCGGCGCCAATCGACATCCCATTCCCAGCCGGCTTGCCAAGCGTCCAACGCGAAACCCATCCAATCCTCTGGCACCCCCGCCGCGGCCAGCCAGGCGCGGCCATCACCTGGGGGCCCTTGCTCCTCCGATTCCCAACGCGGAATCGTCCCGTTCACCCCACCGGCCACCGGCCCCCGTTCCCAGTCCCATCTCCCTTGTGTCGACAACGTCGCCCCGAGTGCCTGCACCGTCCCGATGTCCCACGTCAACCCGGCGCTGTCCCCGGCGAGCGTCGTGCCCTGCAGCCCCAGCAGCCCCGCCGGCACCTCCCGCCCCGCCCAACCCGCGTCCCACCGTAGCCCCAGTTCCGGCACATCGAGCGCCCAATCCGCACCCGAAAGCACCACATCCGTGGCCCGCAACACCTCGAGTTCCCCCTGCATCTTCAGGTCCGGCTCTTCGATGCTCCAGGCCAAACCCGACAACCCAATCTCCCCCCACCGCAACCCCCAATCCACCGCCGGTCCCGCCTCGGTCGGCGGCAGGCCTTCCCACCAGGCGAGCAAGGGCGTGAGCCGCACCTCCCCCGGTCCCACCTCCAACTTGCCCAGGGAGCCGTGCATGGACACAAAGGTCCAACCCTGCAAATCCACTGCCTCCAACGAAACCAT
>JBIKTK010000208.1:0-3662 GCA_044348125.1 Flavobacteriales bacterium
GCGCCCCCGGTGGGACTTCCCTGACCCCAAGCCGCCCCCCACAACCCTCCGGCGAGCAGCGCACCGACCAGCGACCACCGGGTCGCCCGGGTCCAGCCGTTCGCCCACGCGCCGCTCGCGCGGAACCGGCTCATCGCTGGATGACCAACCGCTCAGCAGCCGCGCCTTCGCGATCGCTCCAGCGCACCATGTAAACGCCGGGCGTCCATTGGGCCACATCCAGCACCTCCTGCGTTCCGCGCATGACGCCCTGAGCCACCTCGCGGCCCGCGGCATCAAACACCGACCAAGTGGCACCCTGCGTTCCCCACAACCTCACTTGGTCGTTCGCTGGATTGGGCATCACCCCCACCCGGTCAGCCGCTTCGGTCGACCCGACGCTTCCGGGCAAAGTCACCAACCAGTTGTCGAGGTAAATCGAACGCGCCTCCGGCAGTCCCGGACGGTGCAAGAAGACAAAACGCGCCACGTTGGGGAACCCGGCCAGCGCCGATACATCGAACGTGTGGTTCTCCCAGACCCCCGGCATCATCGTGCTCCCCGTCAACAGCAGCAATTCACTCCCGAAAACATCTTGCAAGGACAACACGAAGTTGCTCGGTGCAGAAGGGTCCAAAGTCTGCAACTGCAGCGCGGACCCCGCACCGATCGTCAAGGGACCGTCCGCAAAAGATCCCACCCACACATCATCCGTAACCGCGCCATTCCGGGTGTATTCCAAACACTTGGCACTGGAATTCAAAGCGGATGGGGCAGGATTGGGGAACAACTGCAAACGCCCATCCGAATAAATCCGGGTCACATGCTGGTTGCAGTCAAAGTCGGTGACCATCTCCGCGTTGTCGTCGGGCGTGGTGCAATCCGGCGAAACCCATTCCGGACCGTAGAAATTGTCCAGGTAGTACTGCTCGCTGACATTGACTCCGGGATTCATCAGGATGACCACATTGTCCACCGCATCCATGGCCACCGTGGCATCCGGCTGGCCCACGAGCGTAAACGTCAAAGTCTCCCATTGACCGCCGGTGGTCGTCACCGCGCTGTACGTGCTGTGCCGTCCGATGGGGTAATTCGCGGGCTGCGCCGTCTCTGCGTCCTCCAGCGTGATTTCCACATCCACGCCGGGAACCGGACTCAGGATGTCCAGACGAATCTGCTTCGTTCCGTTGACATAATCCGTGAGGTCCGCAAGGCCAGACGTGCGGATCACGATGACGTCATAGGTCTCACCGGGGTTGCGGAGGTAGGCCAAACACTGCTCCGACCCATTCACAGCGTCCGGGAACGGGTTCAAGGTGTACTCAATCAAAGTGCCATGCCATCCAGGCCACTGGGTTCCCCCGGTACCATTGCCCAACTGCTGCAGGAATGGAACGTTGAAGCCATAGGTTACCTGTCGGACGTCGTCCGCATTGTCGTAGAGCATTTGGGCCGACACCGGAGCGGTGAGGACGCCAGCGACCGCGAGGGTCAGCGCCGCGTGGAAAGGGGATTTCATGGCACCAAAATACAAGCACTCGGAGCGAATTGGCGCCGCACAAATCCTGCACAAACAGATTTTGTTCTTGCTACAGGGCCCGAACATTTCTTTCACATCCTTCAAAAAAATCGTTGATAACATTGGGCTCCATTAACTTGCTCACCTCTACCATGCGGATTTTTTCTCCCCACACCCTCGTGCTCCTCTTGGGCACCTTGTCTGCTTTCGCCCAAGGTCCCAACACCGGAACACCGCCCGTGCAGCACTTTCCACGTCATCTGACGGGCGGCGGACTTCAACATGCCGACATCGACCAAGATGCCGCAGGACGGGTGGCGGTGGCAAACAACGCAGGGGTGCTGCTGTTCGATGGGGCCACTTGGTCCCAGTTGCCCCTGCCCAACCGGACGGTGGTTCGGTCGGTGGAGTGGTGGGGCGACCGGGTGGTGGCGGGCGGACAGGGCGAGCTGGGCTGGTTTGCCGCCGCCCCCTCGGTCCCCTCCGGGGCGACGTCGTGGGAGTCTGCGGTCTACCACGACCTCTCGGCAGCGGTGCGCGCGCAGGTGGGGGGGTTCGAGGATGTTTGGCGCTGCGTGACGGAAGCGCGCGGCACGCTGTTGGTCGCCACGGACCGGTTCGTGCTGCGGCTGCACCGGGACGGACGGCTGGAGACGGTGTTCCAGGGTCCCGTGGTGAACTTGTTTCCCACGCCGGAAGGCTGGGGGTTCCAGTCGGGCCAGCGGATCCTGGACGCCGCGGGGGGCGAGGAAGGACCGGTGCTTTTGGAGCCTGGGTGGCGCGTGGAGGGGGTGGCGCGGGGGGAGGACGGGTCGCAGGTCGTGCTGACGCATGAGCAGGGGGTTTGGGCTTCGGATTCGAGTGGGTGGCGCCCGCGGGCAGGCGAGGTGGATGCGTATTTGCGCCAGCACCGGACGAATTGCCTGCTCGCTGTGGGGGACGATTTTTATGTGGGCACGTCGCATGGGGGGGTCATCCGGACGTCGGATTGGGAGCGCATCGAGGTCAGGGTGGGGGAGCTGGAGGGGCTGGCCCGGACCACGGTCTTGGCGCTGGAGGCGGCGCCCGGGGGGGACTTGTGGGTCGGGCTGGAGGGGGGGCTGGACCGGTTGTTGGCCGCTGCACCCGACCGGATTCCGGCAGGGACGGCTGGCATGCGCGACGCCGGTTTTGCCTCGTTGCACCTGGCGGACCGAACCTACTGGGGCACGTCCCAAGGACTTTGGGTGCAATCGGGTTCCGGACCCCTCGAGGAAGTCCCCGGCACCTCGGGCTCCACCTGGTCCCTTCAATCCCTCGAGGGCACGGTGTGGATGGGGCACCACCGCGGAGGATTCACGGTCCAACCCGACGGCGTGACCGAAGTGATTTCCGGTACCGGGGTTTGGGGGCTGTGGCAAGTGCCCGATCGGCCCATTTGGTATGCCGGTACCTACCGCGGGCTCTACCAAGTGCGCCGGGACAGCCTGGGCGGCTGGTCCGTTCGGGGGCCCGTCGCAGGATTTGAAGAGAGTGCGCGGTTTTTGGCCTTCGAAAACCCGCAGGTGCTGTGGGTGAGTCACCCGTACAAAGGCGCGTGGCGGCTGGAGCTCGATCACGCGACCGCCACCTTGCGCCAAATTCGCCACTTCGGCGCCGACGCCGGTTTCCCCAGCGACAACGGCATCCATGTGCACAGCGTGGGCAAACAGGTCTTGTTCACCGCAGAGCATGGATTCTGGCAATGGAACCCGGACCAGCAGCGCATGGTCCCGGTTGAGGACCTGTGGGACGGTCTGGACGGCGATTCCCGGTACGACCGCCTGACCACCGGACCCGATGGCGCCCTCTGGTTCTTCCGAAACGGCCACCTCGGCCGCATCGCACCCGTGAAAAGTGGCTTGAACCCCACCTTTGAAATCCGACTGGCCCCCATGGAATTCCGGCCCCCGGTGGGCGGGTTCGAACGGCTCGAGTTCCTCGCCGATGGCACCGTTTGCATCCCCACGGAACAAGGGTTTGTGACCATGGATCCGGAACGCATGTACCGCCCGGCGGATGCGCCCTCCATCCGCATCCAGTCCATCTCCCACCTCAACGCAGCGGGTGGAAGTGCCCAACTGGTGCCCGAAGACCACATCCTGCTCCCCCCAGGCACCCATGCCCTGCGTTTCCTGCTGCAGGG
>JBIKTK010000209.1:0-3655 GCA_044348125.1 Flavobacteriales bacterium
CGGGTTGCCCAATCCCATCCAAGTGGGAAATTCCATCAACCTTCCCTCACCGGCTCGCATTTTTGACGGTTCAGGACGTTGGATCCGTGACGTGGAAATGGGCGGGTCCTGGACGCCTCAGACTGCTGGGGTTTATTTGGTTCGATGGTTGCCAGAAGGAAAGTCTGCGGGTGCATGCGTGCAAAGGATTGTTGTTCAAGGCTAAACTCATTTCCCCCTCGGAGAATCAGTTGCTAAATTTTTGCGTAATTTCGCGGCCCTTACGCTGCTCGGGTGCAGCTTTCTCAATCCTCAATCAGAACCCGATAGCTGATTGTACAAAATCAACTGGGACGCATGAGCGAAGAAACCCAGAACGAAAACGCTGAGCAGTTGGCCGGCGAAGTTCAACAAACCGCAGCTGAAACTTCAGTTGCTTCGTCCGAAACTGCAGCCCCTTCTGCGGTAACCCCTCCGGCTCCTGCAAGAGCAAAGGTGGAGAAAACTGTCTTGAAATCTCGCCCAGACCTGGCTACGCCAGGGGCGTTTGATTGGGAAGGCTATGAAGCAGGTGCCACCGCTGAAGCGCAAAAAGAGCGCGCCCAGCTTGAATTGGCCTATGCGGAATCCCTGAATTTGATCAACGAACGTGAAGTCATTGACGGAACGGTACTCAGTGTTTCGAAGAAGGAAGTTGTCATCAACATCGGCTACAAATCAGAAGGAGTCGTCAGTGCCAGTGAATTCCGTTACAATCCGGATTTGAAGCCTGGTGACATCGTACCCATCTATGTTGAGCGGCAAGAAGACAAGAATGGCCAGTTGGTGGTTTCTCACCGCACGGCTCGGGTCTTCAGCGCTTGGGATAAAATCAATGAGGCGAAGGAGCAGGATTTGATCATTCGAGGTGAAATCAAGTGCCGGACCAAAGGCGGCTTGATTGTTGACGTATTCGGGATCGAGGCGTTCCTCCCGGGCTCTCAAGTGGATGTGAAGCCCATCCGTGATTTCGATGTTTATGTCGGCAAGCAGATGGAATTCAAGGTTGTGAAAATCAACCAAGAATTCAAGAATGTGGTCGTTTCTCACAAAGCGCTCATCGAAGCCGAATTGGAGGAACAGAAGCGCGTGATCATTTCCGGATTGGAAAAGGGCCAGGTGCTCGAGGGAACTGTGAAGAATGTTACCTCCTATGGCGTATTTGTCGATTTGGGTGGGGTAGACGGACTGGTCCACATCACCGACATGAGCTGGGGTCGCGTGAATCACCCAGAAGAACTCGTCAATTTGGATGACAAGATCAACGTGGTCATCCTAGACTTTGATGACGACAAGAAGCGTATTGCTTTGGGAATGAAGCAACTCACCGCTCATCCTTGGGATGCTTTGACCGAAGAATTGGTGGAAGGTTCCCGCGTGAAGGGCAAGGTGGTTGTTTTGGCAGATTATGGGGCCTTTGTGGAAATCGCACCGGGTGTGGAAGGACTGTTGCACGTTTCCGAGATTTCTTGGTCGCAGCACCTGCGCAGTGCCCAAGATTTCCTGAAAGTTGGGGATGAAATCGAATGTGTCGTGCTGAACATCGACCGGGAAGAGCGCAGAATGTCTCTGGGATTGAAGCAATTGAAGCAAGACCCTTGGATGGACATCGCCTCGCGTTATCCTGTCGGATCCAAGCAGAAGGGTACGGTTCGGAACTTCACCAACTTCGGTCTCTTCGTTGAACTGGAAGAAGGCATCGATGGTCTCGTTCACATTTCAGATTTGAGCTGGTCCAAGAAAATCAAGCACCCTTCTGAGTTTTGTAATGTTGGAGATCCCATTGAAGTGGTTGTGCTTGAATTGGATGTTGACCAGCGCCGCATGAGCTTGGGCCACAAGCAGTTGGAAGAAAATCCATGGGAGGTTTTCGAAACCATCTTTGCCGTCGGGTCTTCGCACACTGCAACGGTGGTGAAAATTGATGGGAACCAAGCCCTGGTCGCTCTGCCCTATGGGCTTGAGGGTGCTTGCCACACCAAACACTTGCAGAAAGAAGACGGAACCACCATGCAAGTGGATGAGTCGGGTGAATTCATCGTCCTTGAGTTCAACCGGAATGCCAAGCGCATCACCGTGAGCCACATGCGCACTTACGAAGAAGCTCCCAAGAAGAAGGAGGAGAAGAAGCCTCGTGCTGCTGCTTCAGGAACTTCAGGTAGCTCGAGCCGCATGATGGAAGAGGTCAATGCAAACATTGAGAAGACTACTTTCGGAGACCTCTCGGTGCTTTCTGCCCTGAAGGAACAAATGGAGGAAGAAGCGGGTACCAAGTCGAAGGCCACAAAAGCCAAGGCTGCTGCCGCTGAGTCCCCCAAAGAGGAGGCCTCTGAAGATGCTCCCAATGCGGATTCAACAGATCCTGAATCTGAGTCTTAATCAGATACCGAGAAAAGGGAGGCTATGTGCCTCCCTTTTTTTGTGCCCTTTTTTGTGCCCTATCTTCGCCCCATGGACAGGCAATTCCTGATCGATCCACCCTTGTTTGAAAGGATCCTAGACCGACTGGCCCATCAGTTGCTCGAGGATGAAAATGATGAGCATCTGGCTTTGGTAGGCATTCAGCCGCGAGGCGGTGTTTTGGCAGAGCGTATTTTCAAACGGTTGGAGCATTTGGATTCTTCCAGAAGGGTAGAATGGGGTGCATTGGATGTGACGTTTCATCGAGATGATTTTCGACGGAAGGAGCATCCTCTGGCGCCCAATGCCAACTACATGCCTTTTTTGGTTGAAGACAGTAGGGTGGTTTTGGTAGATGATGTTCTGTACACGGGCAGAACGGTTCGAGCTGCCATGGAAGCTTTGTTGGCCTTTGGTCGTCCGCGGTCTGTTGAACTCTTGGTTTTGATTGACCGACGCTTTCACAGGCAGTTGCCCATAGAACCGCAGTTTGTTGGCCTTACGGTAGATTCCATTGATGCGCAGTTTGTAAGGGTGCATTGGTCCGATGATGGGCGTGGGGATTTTGTCGAATTGCTCAACGAAAAGCCACAATGAGGGCTCTATCCACTCGCCATTTGCTCAGCATACGTGACCTAACTGTCGACGACTGCGCTCTGATTTTCCAGACGGCTGCGGAGTTTAAGGATGTGTTGAATCGTCCCATAAAAAAGGTGCCTTCCCTGCGGGATTTGACCATCGTCAATCTGTTTTTCGAGAACTCCACACGCACCCGGCTTTCTTTCGAGTTGGCGGAAAAGAGGCTGTCCGCGGATGTGGTGAATTTTTCGGCTGCTGCTTCATCGGTTTCCAAAGGCGAAACCCTGGTGGACACGGTGAATAATATTTTGGCCATGAAAGTGGACATGGTGGTCATGCGGCATCCCCTGCCGGGTGCGGCTGCTTACCTCCGGTCTAGGGTCAACACGCAGATCATCAATGCTGGAGATGGTACGCATGAGCATCCCACGCAAGCACTGTTGGATGCATTTTCTTTGCTGCAGCGCTTCGGCACCCTACGTGGTTTGCGGGTTGCCATTGTCGGGGACATCCGTCACAGCCGGGTGGCCATCTCGAATATATTGTTATTGAATCTGTTGGGGGCAAAAGTGGTTGTTTGCGGTCCGAGGACATTCCTCCCCAAATACATCGAAGCGTTGGGGGTTGAAATCAGCCACGATTTGGATGCAACCTTGGA
>JBIKTK010000210.1:0-3649 GCA_044348125.1 Flavobacteriales bacterium
AGCCGTGGTGATGCGCGCGGTCCAATCCATCCCCCGTTGGGTATGGTCTTGCTCCAACCAAAGATGGCCCAGGGCCCCAAACAAAATCAGGCCTATCGAGAAGTACAATGCAATCTTGGTGGCAAAACCGATTTGCTTCCAAGGGTGTTTCATTCGGTCTCTCAACCGGGCCCAATCAAACAGGTCAAACAGGGCCAGGATGCCTAGGGAACCTGCGAAAATCAGCAAGAACATCACCCACTGGACGGCGTAACTCTGGGCTGCCCCGGATGCCATGAACCCGCTCGGGAAGAGGGATATCCCGCCGTTGTTGAATGCGGCTACGGCATGGAACAGGGAAGCAAAGAATCGATTCCATTCACTGGCAAAGGGGACTTGGTTGCTCCAAGTGAGGTACAACCCCATGGTGCCCAGGCCTTCAATCAAGAAAATCCAAAGGACAACCTTTGCCAACAATCCTCTGCTGGATTGGAGGTTGTCAGCAGTCATGAAATCTTGGATGACATCATCGTGTCGAACCCCCACCCCCAATTTGGCCACCAAGGACAGAAACACTCCGAATGCGATCAAATTCAGACCCCCGAACTGCATGAGGAGCAAGATGACCCAATGTCCTTTTTCCGTGAAAAGCGGGGTATCAATGGTCATCAGTCCGGTTACACAAGAGGCACTGGTTGCTGTGAACAGCGCGTCGAGAAAGGGAGCGCCTTCCTTGTCAACGGTCATTTCCGGCATCATCAGCAAGCCAGTCCCCCCCAAAATGAGCAGCAGAAAACTGATGACAAAAACGGTGGCCGGATGGATGCGAAAGCGCGGCAGGATTTGGCTTGAACGCAGCACTTCGGTCACCACAACCACAAAAAAGTATCCTTGAATGAACAGGGTGTAGAGGTCTTTTGCAACGGGCAGGCCCTGTTGCCGGATGAGCCGCTCGAGCAAGAGTTCCCCCGTCAGCAGGTCGCTCACCCCTTCGACCACCAACACCAACATCAAAAGGGCTTCCAGCCAAGTTGAACGGATGAAGGTCCAGGGATGAAATTCATAAATGACCTTGACAATGTACTGAAAGACATAGAACCCGAAGCTCCATGTGACTCCACGCAAAATCCAAGTGGCCGTGTTGCTGTCGTTGGGCCAGCCATAATAGGCGATGAGCAACCCCAAAGCAGCAGTGGATACCAGTAGGTTGGTCCAACGCAGGGCAAGGAGCACCCGCATTTTGTGGCCGTAGAGTCCTACGTTGACCCTTTCTCTGAATTCCCTGAGTCCCATCCCGTTGTCAGTGAGCGTTCGGGGATTGTGGACCTGCGGATGCGAGCTCGGCCATCAGTTCTTCTTTGTGGATGGGTACCACGCCCACCTTCTCACAGACCAGCCCACCGGCGAGATTTGCCACGGACGCAGTTTCATCGAGGGGAACCCCAAGGGCCCAAAGGACGGCAGCCACCGCAATCACTGCGTCTCCAGCCCCTGATACATCGACAATCTCGCGTGGATGGGCAGGGATGCGGCGGTGTTCGATGCCCACGCTGGGCGCATGGACCCAAACCCCCCGTTCAGACAAGGTGATGAGCGCGCACTGGGGCTGCCACCCTTCCATCAATGCTTCAACGGCCCGTCGGATGGATACATCATCATTTCGGTCGATGCGCATGCCCAATCCCTCTTGGAGTTCCTTCAGGTTGGGTTTGAAGAGTCCCATGCCCCGGTAGGCATGGAAGTTCCGGAACTTGGGATCCACGGCGATGGGGATGCGTTTGTCACCCGCCCAACTGCGGACCCTCTCGATGAGAATGGGCTGAATGGCTCCTTTGTCGTAATCTTCGAAGATAATGACGTCAATATGCTGATTCAGAATGACCTGATGGCACTTGTCTGAAAGGATTTCGAGGGCATCTGGAGACAGTGGATCGCTGGTTTCCTCATCGATCCGCATCAGCTGTTGCCCTTGGGACAAGAGGCGGGTCTTGACGGTGGTAGGTCGCTTGGGGTCGATGGAAACCGCATCACAGTTGACCCCCATCGCATCCAACTCGTCCAACAGCATCTTCCCCGCTGTGTCGGAACCTACCACCGAGCAAAACGAAACCGACGCCCCCAATTCCACCAGGTTCTTGACCACATTTGCTGCTCCACCGAGTCGGTTGTGTTTCTCCCGCACTTGCAGAATGGGCACGGGCGCTTCGGGGGAAATTCGATGGACTTCCCCAATTTGGTATGCGTCTACCATCGCATCACCAATCACCAAGACCCGCAACGAACGGATGCGTCCCAAGGCCTCCCAGGCCGCTTGGTGCCCTTTCGGTTCTGCGGCCATGGCTCAGCTCAGAAGCTTGGACGCTTGCGCGATCCGGTTCATGGCTTCCTCCAGCACGGCGTCCGAGGCAGCGTAAGAGATCCGGATGCATTCCGGGGAACCGAAAGCCGGTCCACCGACAACGGCTACGCGGGCTGTAGCGAGCAAAAACAGGGCCACATCGTCGCCGTTTTCGAGGGTGGTGCCTTCGTAGGACTTGCCCAACCAACCGGAAACATCCGGGAACAAGTAGAACGCACCCGTGGGCTTGTGTGACTTCCAGCCTGGAATGGCTTCCATTTTTTGCAGGACCAAATCCCGTCTTCGGAGAAAAGCGTTGCGCATTTCATCTGCAATGGACGGATCCGCGGAAACAGCGGCCTCCGCTGCGACCTGCGCGATGGAACACGGGGCGGAAGTGATTTGGCCTTGAATTTTGCTGCAAGCATCCGCAATCCATTGGGGAGCAGCCAGGTATCCCAGCCTCCAGCCCGTCATGGCGAAGCCTTTGCTGACCCCATTGACCGTGATCACCCGATCGGCGATCTCCGTGTGGCTGGCCAGACTGGGGGACCGCCCTTCGAATTGGATGAGTTCGTAGATCTCATCGCTGATGGCGATGACCTGGGGGTGCTGAGCCAGAACCCCTGCAATGCCTGCAATCTCTTCGGGGGTGTAAACCGATCCCGACGGGTTGCACGGCGAGGAATAGATGAGGAGCCGGGTTTTTGGGGTGATGGCTTGGGCCAATCGTTCGGGCGTTGCCTTGAAGTCATCCTCCACACGGGTCGGTACGATGACCGGTGTACCGCCAGCGAGTTGCACCATGTCCACATAGCTGACCCAATAAGGCGCCGGAATCAGCACCTCGTCACCGGGATCGACGAGCGCAAGCACGGCGTTCGTGATCGATTGTTTGGCTCCGTTCGAGACCACAATCTGGCTGGGTTGATAGGCCAAACCATTGTCGCGCTTCAGTTTGTGCACAATGGCTTCCCGAAGAGAAAGCAGTCCAGGCACGGGGGTGTAGTGGGAGAAATTCTGTTCGATGCCTCGAATGCCAGCGGCCTTGATGGGTTCTGGTGTATCGAAGTCGGGCTCTCCCAAACTGAGGGAGATGACATCCAAACCGGCAGCCTTGAGTTCAGCCGCCTTCCGGGCCATGGCCAGGGTCGCTGATTCTGTGAGGCGATTGAGCAGGGCAGAGGTTCTAGGGACCATGCGGATATTGTGGGTCGCAAAGGTAAGCTTCCACCTTGTGCAATCAGTGCACCGCTTGGGAGGGATTTGGGCGGGACAACACCCAGAGTCCCAGAAACATGAGCCCACCATTGACGGGCAACAACGCGAACC
>JBIKTK010000211.1:0-3641 GCA_044348125.1 Flavobacteriales bacterium
TCCAAGATGCCCACGAGGTGCTGCACCGACCGTTGAATCTTGGCCAAATGTTCCCCCGCCCGTTCCGTGTTGCCCCGTTCCGAGTGTGCTTTGACCAGCTCCGCTGAGGAGGCAATCGTACTCAGGGGCGTCCGGAACTCATGGCTCGCCATCGATACAAACCGGGACTTGAGTTCGTTCAATTGCCGCTCCTTGCGCAGCGCCTGCATCGTTTCTGTCACGTTCTGCTCCACGAGTAGGATGCGGCTTTCTGAGTCGCCCTCGATTTCGATGGACACCGCTTCGACGCGGAAGTGTTCCCCATTGTGCTCCAGTTCGAAGGATTGGTCTTCCCCTGCCAAAACCCGACGCAACCGGTCGACGATGCCGGTCCGGATGCCATCTGGGAGCTGATCCGGGTAGTACTTGCCGTGCAACTCCTCGCTGGTGATGTGGAGGGAGAACAACTGCTTGCCTTCCGCAAATTCGCAACGCAGGTCCTCATCCAAGACCCAAATGGTGCCATTGGGATAGTTGCGTGCCACCGTCCGGTACATCAGCTGGCTCCGGCTCAGGGCCCGACCTTGGTCCAGCACCTGTTGTTCCAACAACTTGTTCAGTCGGACCACCTTGTTTTCCAGTTGTTTGCGCTCGGAGATGTCCGTGACCATGGCCGCGACCCAGGTTTCACCGCGAAAAGCAAGGGGCGTCAGGGAGATTTCCACCGGAAAGACCGAGCCATCGGCCCGCAATCCTTGGAGGTCCCGGCCTTTCCCCATGGGCTTTTGCTCCGGAGCGGCGAAGTACCGGGCCCGGTGTTCTGCGTGGCCCGTCCGGTAAGGGGTTGGGAGCAGGGCATCCACCGATGAGCCGACGAGGGACTGGTCCCAGCCGAAGAGGCGCAGCGCGGCCGGATTGTGGTAACGGATGGTGCCCTGCGGATCGGCGACCAAGATGCCCTCGGTGGAACCCGTGAAGAGCGAACCTCCGATGAGGCCCAACAGTTCGCTGGAATCCGCTTGGGGTGCCATGGCTTCCGGGGTCAGTCAAACAACTCCAGCCCGCGAGTGCTCGTTTGCGCACCGGTGAACCGATGGAAAATCAGGAGCGGCAGGGCTGCACGCACGGCTTCTTGGCGGGCCAAACTCCGGTGAAACAACTGCTCCCACAGGCTGTGCGTCTGGGTGCTCAGGGCCAGCAGGTCCGTACCTTGTTCCTCCGTGAACCGGTGCAACCCCGTTTCGACATCCGGTGCCTCCAGGGTCACCCGCCCCCAGTTCTGCAGCTCCGACCCCGCGAGCAAGGCCTCCAACGCAGGGTGCACCGTTTCCTCGATGCCCCCCTCCGGGTGGACATGGAGCAGGGTGACCTCCGACTGGTACAACCGGCCCAACGCAGAGAAAGCCCGGAACACCGCGGTCTCATCGCTCCGCAGGTCCGAAGCCAGCACCAGGCGCTCCCAGGCGACCGGGGCCTCCCGCCTCGGCACGATGAACGTGGGGAGATCGCTCGACCGCAGGATTTCCGCGCTGATGCTGCCCCGCAAGCCCCCCGTCCAACCCTTCGCCCCCTTCGTGCCGAGGACCACGGCCTTCACCTCCTCGAGACGCCCGTACCTCAAAATAACTTCGGCGGGGCCACCCGGCTGGGCCTCAGCGATGTACGGCACGCGGGGTGTCACGTGGGTCGAAGCAAAATCCGCCAGCCGCTCCAGAGCCGCCGTTTGCAGCCTTTCGGCCTCCGGGTGCAGCCCCGCTCCCCGCTGGATCCACCCGGACCCCGACGGCAGCAACGGTGCATCGAAAGCGTGCAGCAGGACCAGGTGGGACTGGGTACGGAAAGCCAGGTCCGCCGCAAAAGCGCACGCATACGCCGACTCCGGCGAGAAATCGATGGGGACGAGGATGTGCTTCATGCGGGTACGGGATAGAGCAGGGTGGGGAGCCCTGCGTGCTTGACCAAGGCGCTGGACACACTCGGAATGAACAACTTCATGAACCAATTGCGGCGGCGTGGGGACACGACCAACAAGTCATAGCCATCCGACGCCGCTTCCTCCAGCACGGCATCCTCGATGCGCCGCTCCTCGCACATCTCGAACGACATGTCGGGCGCGTTGTCCAGGCTGCGGACATGCTGTTGAAAGGCCACCATGTGCTCCTGTTCGAAGGGTTCGGGGATTTGGCCATTGACCACGTGCAGGAAGTGCACGTGCAACGCGTCGGGCAACCGCTGCCAGGTCTGCACGTACGCCATCACGTCCCGGTCTTCCTCCAGGAAATCGGTGGAGAAAAGGACTTCCCGGATGCCCAGGAACGCCTGTCCCTCGGGCACCACAAGCAGGGGAGTGGTGCAATGGGCTGCCACTTCCGTGGCCACGCTGCCCCAGATGAAGCGTTCCAGCCCCGTCGTTCCCTTGGATCCCATCACCGTCAGCCACGGCCGTTGTTCCTCCATCGCGGCCGTGATGGCCGTCGAAGCAAACCCCGCCACCGCCGTCACGGTCACCGGCCCCTCAAACTGCGCCCGGACCTCGTCCGCCAACCCCTCCAAGGCGTGAACCGTCTCGACCCGCAACCGCTCAAAGTCACCCGGGTCGATGACCGCACCAAACTCCGCAGCCGGGGCAGGGATGTGGTACGCGGACAACAAGGTGATGCGGCTCGGTGCGATGCGGGCCAAATCGATCGCATACCGCAGGGCGTGCATGCTGTTGTCCGAAAAATCGGTCGGGACGAGGATGTTTCTCATGTCCCGAAGTTCCGAAGAATCCGCCCTACAAAAACCTGATCTGAATCAGTTTTACTCCGGACAACCCTCGCCAAATACGGTCAAGAAAAGCAACAAATCGCCTGTGGTGATGAGTTGGTCTCCATTCAAATCCCCCATACACGCGGGGTCGGCTGGGGCCGCAGGGAAGTAGCAAGATCCGTCGTCGTAGCTGGCCTCCGCGAGGTAGTTCGCCGCTTCCGGGTAGGTACAGCCCTCTACCACGCAACCGAAGAAGTCGCAACTGCCGTCGTCTTGCGTGGCAGATGGGGCGAAGTTGCAGGCGTTGGGATAGGTACATCCGGTGGTCGGGGCGACCGGCTCTTCTGCCTCGTCGCAGATGTTGTTGTTGTTGAGGTCATCGCACAACGCTCCGCATACGGCGGTCAGGGTGTGTTGGTGGAGGTCCCCCCAGTCGTCCACGGGGCGCAGGATCCACTCAGAATTGCCAGCGTCGGTGCCCGCGGAAGCGCTCCAGTTGCCGGCATTCCCTTGAGAGACGGTGGGCTTGCGCACCAGGGTGCGGTCCTTGGTCGCGTTCGCCACCCCCGCCACCGGCCAGCCGTCGCCCGGATCCGCCACGAAATCGCCGATGATGTCCAGGATGGTGAAATTCGCTGAGGTGCCTTGCACCAAGGCGCAACCATCGTCCCCGTTCGACAGGGTCGTCAGGGTCATGTCTTCCACCGCGAGGATGCTGGCCGTGGCCTGGGGATGGGCGACCACAAAAATGCCGCCTGGGGCCAGGGTCGTCCCCACGGGAAAGGGATGCCAACCCTCCGGCACGCCCACGGTCGTGGGCCCGTTGTTCACGGTGGCCAGGGCATAATCCGACAGCGAAATCGCGCTCAGGGTGGGGTTGAAAATCTCGACGTACTTGTTGTTTGAGGAGC
>JBIKTK010000212.1:0-3639 GCA_044348125.1 Flavobacteriales bacterium
GATTCCTTTTGAAAAACCAGCAAAGATGCTGTTGTGCATTCGAACGCCGCCCCCGTTGTGCAAACGGATGGCCGGCACCCCCCCACGACCAATGTAGGTTTGGTTGTATATCAGGGGATTGGTGTACGGCAAGAACGAAGGATGTACATCGAATTCTTCAAAATCATCTCCCTCGTAATCGCCACCATGTGCTCCAAATCCGTTGATCTCATCGGTCACTGCGAACAAAAACTGGGCCTTTCCCAGCCATCCTTGGTCAAACTCAAACTGATCTTCCTTGTTGAAAGCGGCTCCCAAGTGCCGAACATTCACAAGTCCCCCCATGATTTGGATGCCATCGTCTGCGCTGGCCACAGCCTCGATGTATTCCACCAACGTTCCACTCCCCACACCACACAACTGCAAAGCATTGGTTTCATTGCCATTGCCAAACTGGCTGATGCCCAGAGAGGTACTCGCATGTCGAATGCTGATGTACCGAAGTACCCCTGAGCTTCCGGAGGGATTCACGCCCGTCCCATAAAGCGTTCGATTCTGCCCGGTGGGGTCCGTGACACCTTCCGCCAAGTCATTTCCATCGTAGGTGTTCAACGCTCCCTGGCCACAGACAATCAATCCACCCCAACGGCCTTGGACATCATAGCCCGTGCTGTTGTCCATGGGGTCGCCTTCGTAGGTGAAGACAATGGGGCAGCTGGGTGTGCCCTCAGCGTAAATGGTTGCCGTCCGCGAAACCACCAAACTCCCCGCCAACTGACTGAAAACGTAATCTTTACGCTGCGAAGGATTCCCGTTGGGCAATGTAAAAGACAAGGTATCCGTGATGATGCCCTGCCTGCCTTGGATGACAGTTCCGGGTTCGATGGTCAGGGTATGCCCGGGGTTTACAAAGACGGGTTGGGTCAAAACGTAGATTTTGTCGCAGGTCCAGGTCGCATTGCCCGTACCGGCTCCTGAGTTGTCCGTGACATAGACCACTTGGCGGCTGGCCACGGGTGGACATTCGCATGGCCCGACCGCTGGGCCTTGCGCCTGCAGGACGGCGAAAACCGAAGCAGCCCCCACCAGGGCGATCGAAAAACGAAAAATGGCAACATGACGCATACACCCTGAATTTACGAACCTTTTCATAGACCTTCCACACCGAGGTCGTTAAATTTGCCCCATGGAATGGAAGGTTTTCTTGCTGGCCATTGGAATGATCGGTCTGGGCGTCGCCGGCATCGCCATCAAAATCTTGTTCAAAAAGAACGGAACGTTTGCGGGCACCTGTGCCAGCTCCAATCCCATGTTCCAGAATGATGCAGGCACCTGCTCGGTATGTGGTGCCCGACCGGAAGACAACTGCCTGGCCCCAGCAGAGGCCACGAAGTCATCCGGGATCAAGGACTAACCTTTCGGGACCAACGATCCAGGACCCACGGCTGGGGACCGATCAACCCATCAACGGGGTCTAAATCGGTTCTCCGGATCCAGTAGGTGGCTTCGAATCCGTCGGAATGAGGTTGCCTTTCCAACCCTCCGTCATCCAGGAAGTCCACCCCCCTGCCCCGTTGTCGATGAGGAAGTAAGCATCGATGCGTTCCTCAGGGTGCTCTTGGCGGTAGCCATCGATGAACACCTTTCCATCCTCCGGCCCCATCACGAGACAAGCGGTAGCGAGCGCATCTGCCGTTGCGGCGGTATGGGCACGAATGGTGGCGCTTAGCAAACCATGGTCTACTGGGTTTCCTGTCCGGGGATCGATGGCATGGGACAATCGCTTTCCGGCTACTTCCCTGAACTTTCGGTAACTCCCGCTGGTGCAAATGGCGGCATCCTGCACCAAGGCGATGGCGTCAAAAACCCGGTCATTTCCTGTCTCTGCAATGGGAGCATCAATGGCAATGTGCCAGTCTTCCGACCGATCGTTCCTTCCCCAGCACCGCACTTCGCCCCCAATTTCCACCATGCCGTGCTGTACACCCCTTTCGCGCAGAAAATCAGCCACCAAGTCCACCGTATATCCTTGGGCGATGGCATTGAAATCCAGGAGAACCCCAGGCACCTCCTTCTTCACCTGGGACAGCAGCGCCCCATCTGGCCCTTCGATTTCTTCCAAAGACACGACATCGCGTGTGAAGCCCACGGCTGCGCGCGCGGCCTGCAATCCCGCGGGCGTCACTTCAGCGGCCTTGGTGAGCCCGAAGCCCCACAAGGCCACCAAGGGGCCCACGGTGGGATCGAAAGCGCCATCGGAAGCAGACCAAATCTCTTCACTTCGCAGCCAAAGGAGGGTCAGGATTTGGCTGGAATCCCGCCAAGTATATGCCCCTGAGTCCAGTGGCCAAGCGTTGATGCGCACCAAATCCGATTGGGGGTTCCAAAGGTTTACAGCGTCATCCACCTCGGTCAAGATGGAGTCCAACTGCTCTGGCTTGACTTCCTGAGCCCCAGCGGCGTTCCAAACGAACCGGAACGTCGTTCCTTGGGTTTCGCCCTCCAAGGTCATCCAATCCTTGGCGGTGGCAGATGTCTCCGAAGACTCGGGGGCACCCCCGCATCCCATGAGGAGCATCCCGGCTAGCAGACTGCCGCTCCACGCAACCGCCCACACCCGATCAACCACCGAAGTCGTCGAAGCTGACATTTTCAGGAGGTACACCCCAATCATCGCACATCTTCAGGACGGCTTGGTTCATCATCGGCGGTCCGCAGAAATAGAACTCGATGTCCTCTGGCGAATCATGCAACTTCAGTTGGTGCTCGATGACCGCATTGTGGACAAAGCCCAAGAAACCATCTCCATTGGTGTCGTTCACATCCTTTTTCGCCACCCAGTTGTCTTCCGGGGCGGGCTCAGACAGTACCACGTGAAACTTGAAGTTGGGGAATTCTTGTTCGATTTTGCGGAAATCATCCAAGTAGAAGAGCTCACGACGTGAGCGTCCACCATACCAATAGGTGACCTTGCGTCCCGTTTTCACGGTGTGAAACAAATGGAACAGGTGTGAGCGCATGGGGGCCATGCCCGCTCCCCCACCGATGTACACCATTTCCGCTTGCGTTTCTTTGATGAAGAACTCACCGTAAGGTCCCGAAATGGTCACTTTGTCTCCTCGCTTGCAACCGAATACGAATGAGGAACATATGCCCGGGTTCACAGGCATCCAAGCATTCCGGGCACGGTCCCATGGCGGTGTTGCAATCCGGATGTTCAGCATCACGATGTTGCCCTCTGCGGGGTGATTCGCCATGGAATACGCCCGAACGATGGGCTCCTCATTGACCATTTTCAAATCCCATAGGCCAAACTTGTCCCACTCCGCCTGGAAGGTTCTGGGGTCTTTGTGGTGTTCCGGGTGGGCGGTGATGTCCATGTTCTTGAACTCCACCACCGTCTTGGGCACATCCACCTGGATGTAGCCACCGGCTTCAAACTCCAACTCTTCGCCCTCAGGCAAGCGAACTACGAACTCCTTGATGAAAGAAGCGACATTGTAGTTCGAAACCACCGTGCACTCCCATTTCTTGATGCCGAAAACCTCCTCGGGAACATGGATTTCCATGTCCTCCCGCACCTTCACCTGACAACCCAACCGCCAATGGTCGGCGATTTCTTTGCGAGAAAAGTGGGGCTCTTCCGTTGGGAGGATGCTT
>JBIKTK010000213.1:0-3631 GCA_044348125.1 Flavobacteriales bacterium
CACCCGATGCGCTCATGCAGGGCCTTGTGCAGGGCGTGGAGGGGGTTCGCATTCCCGAGTTGCAACAGCGCGCGCCGGGATTGCATGCGATGTTGGAGGGGGTGCATTTGGAAATGGTGGCAGTCCATTTGGATGGTTTCGAAGCCACGGGTTCCCTGCGGTCGCTGGTGGCCTTGGCGGATGGGCGGTCCTTGTCTGGCTCCTGCACCCGGGACGTGATGCGGCCTGAAGTGGATGGGGAGCGTTTGGCCTTGCACGTGGATGCATGGGGGGTGGCGATGCCGGCTTTTCAGACCTGGGGCGTGGATGTGGCACCTTGGATCGATTCTGGCATGACGCCGGTTCGGGCTCTGGCTGCGGCGTTTGCTGCGCTGGACGACGCAGCGGATGCGCTGGTGCGGCATGGGGTCTCGCTGGAGGAGGCGGTGCGTCGGTGTACCATTCGGTGGGGGGTGGACAGCGATTTGCTGGCGGAGGCGACAATTTTGCGCGCCATCCGTTGGTTGTGGGCGCGGTGGTTGTCAGACCGGGGTCTGCCCGATGTACCGGTTTGGGTGGAAGCCAGAACCACCTCGTTGCGGCATGTTTGGGCGCCAGCGGAGGACAACCTGCTGCGCACCACGGCGGGAACTTGGGCGGCGGTCGTGGGAGGGGCTGACGGTGTGGAAACCTTGGTCCACGACCACCGCCAGGGCCATCCCGCAGAGCATGCCCGGCGCTGCGCGCGAAACATCAGTCACCTGCTTCGGGAGGAGAGTGGTTTGCACCGGGTTTGGGATCCGCTGCAAGGGAGCCACCAGGCGGCCTTCCTTTCTTGGACCTGGGTCGAGCGGGCTTGGGAGGGGCTCCTGGATTGGCGAACCCGAGGAGGATGGAATGCGGGTTGTGCGAACGGGGACTTGCATCGGGAACTTCAAGAGTCCCGGGCCCAACAGCTGCGTTCCCCGATGTTCTTGCCCCGTGATTCGCAGGCGGCTCCTCGGGTTGTGGAATCCGCCCGTGCGCGCGAACCTTGGTACTTGGCCGACGCCCTTCTGGCCGCAAGGGCGGCTTCAACCCCACAATGAGCATGGAACCGAATCCAACCTTCGTCACACCAGAGGGCATCGAGGTACCCGAACGCTTTCCGACGGATGCGCCACCCGCACCGCACGCCATGTATGGCCCCGGTGCTCCTCCCTACCTGGGCGGACCCTACCCTGCGATGTATGCCACCCAACCTTGGACCATCCGTCAATATGCTGGGTTTTCCACGGCCGAAGCGAGCAATGCCTTCTACCGAAGGAACCTTGCGGCGGGGCAGAAAGGGTTGAGCGTTGCTTTTGATTTGGCCACCCACCGCGGATACGACAGCGACCATCCCCGGGTCACGGGAGATGTGGGCATGGCCGGTGTGGCCATCGACAGTGTGGAGGATATGAAACGGCTGTTTGAAGGCATTCCGCTGGACACCATGTCCGTGAGCATGACCATGAACGGTGCCGTTTTGCCCGTGCTGGCCTTCTACATCGTCGCGGCCGAGGAACAGGGGGTGGACATGGAACTTCTGTCCGGCACGATTCAAAACGACATCCTGAAGGAGTTCATGGTGCGGAACACCTACATCTATCCGCCCCAGCCCTCCATGCGGATCATCGCGGACATCTTTCGCTTCACGGCTGCGCACATGCCGAGGTTCAACTCCATCTCGATTTCAGGTTACCACATGCAGGAGGCGGGGGCGACTCCGGAACTGGAATTGGCCTACACCCTGGCCGATGGCATGGAATACGTCCGCACGGGGATGGCGGTGGGTCTGGACATCGATGCCTTTGCACCGCGCCTCAGTTTCTTCTGGGCAAATGGGATGCACCACGGCATGGAGATCGCGAAAATGCGGGCGGCGCGGCTGTTGTGGGCGCAGATCATGCACCAGATGGGGGCCCGCGACCCGCGTTCTCTCGCATTGCGGACGCACACGCAGACCAGCGGCTGGACGCTCACGGCGCAGGACCCTTGGAACAACGTCGCGCGGACGGCCATTGAGGCCATCTCGGCCACCTTCGGGGGGACCCAGTCCTTGCATACGAATTCCCTGGATGAGGCCATCGCCCTGCCTACGGACGCTTCGGCCCGCATCGCGCGGAATACCCAGTTGTTCCTCCAGCAGGAGGCCGGGATGACCCATGCCGTGGATCCTTGGGCCGGTTCCCATTGGATGGAGCATTTGACAGGCCAAATCGCCCAAAAAGCGCAGGCGCTCATCGACGAGGTGGAGGCGCTGGGGGGGATGGCCCGGGCCATCGAATCCGGACTGCCCAAGCTCCGAATCGAGGAGGCGGCCGCCCGCAAGCAGGCGCGCATCGACCGCGGAACGGACCGCATCATCGGTGTGAACTTGTTCCAAACGGAGGAAGAGGCGGCCTTGGACCTGTTGGAAATCGACCAGGACCAGGTGAGCAGGGACCAGGTCCGCCGATTGGAGGCCCTCCGAGCCACCCGGGACCCCGAGGCAGTGGCTTCCACCCTCGGTGCCCTGCGTGAATTGGCCTCCGCAGGTCCCGAAGCGGGCAATTTGCTCCACGCAGCGGTGGAGGCGGCCCGGGCCCGCGCCACGCTGGGGGAGATCAGCGAGGCCCTGGAATCCGTTTGGGGCCGCTACCGACCCGCGGATCGGAAGGTCAGTGGTATCTTTTCGTCCGAAATGCAAGGGGCAGAAGCTTTCCACCAGGTACGCGAAATGGCCGCACGATTCGCCCAACAGGTGGGGCGTCGTCCCCGCATCTTGGTGGCAAAAATGGGCCAAGACGGGCACGACCGCGGGGCGAAGGTGGTCGCGTCAGCCTACGCCGATGCGGGCTTTGATGTGGACCTCGGACCGCTCTTCTCCACCCCCGAGGAGGTCGCGCAGCAGGCGGTGGACCACGATGTCCACGTCGTGGGGGTGTCGACGCTGGCGGCTGGGCACAAGACGTTGGTTCCTGCCTTGGTTCAGGCGCTTCGGACCCTGGGTCGTCCCGACATCTTGGTGGTGGCAGGAGGTGTGATTCCGCCGGCGGACCACGAGGCGCTTTACGGGGCTGGGGTGGTCGGCATTTTCGGGCCAGGTACCCCCATTGCGGCCTCTGCTCGTGAGATTTTGGACTTGTTGATGCTGGCCCATGGGGACACGGAACCCCAAGGGTCGCCCGCGACCTGAGGGTCTAGAGGGATGTGGACGTGCCCCGCGGAGCTCGATTCGATCAGATCCGTTCGGGCAACTGGCCGCGCAAACCGTTCTTCCAATCGGCTGCGGACAGGCGCTTTTTCCCAGGCGGTTGCAACGCGTCCAAGCGGTACCAGCCATCCAAGCAGCGTACTTGGATGCCGTCATCCGCAGCGCGAAGGGTGCCGGGAGGAATCGCAGGCCCCGGGGGCAGCCCGGCCGAATCGGGTAGGGGGGCGCCCACGAACACTTTGAACGGGCCTGCCGCGGTGGGACGCCAGGCCCCCGGCACTGGTGAGAAAGCGCGCACGAGGTTGTGGACCTGGGCCACGGGCTTTGCCCAATCGATTTCGCTGTCTGACTTCTGAAGCTTCGGCGCCTCCAGCCAACCTCCCGCTGTCTGCGGCGCAACCGATTGGGGGCGAGGCACCAAGGTGCCAGCCTTCA
>JBIKTK010000214.1:0-3603 GCA_044348125.1 Flavobacteriales bacterium
GAACCCCTCAGTCTGCCGATGAATTGGTTTTCCGAAACGACAAAGAACCCAACCGATACCACTTTGTGTCGGTAACTGAGGATCAGAAGTACTTGATTTTGAACACTTCAACGGGAACCGACGGGAACAGCTTGCACTTCAAAGATGCCAACCAGCCCCGGTCGCCTTGGCGGCCCATCGTGGAGGGATTTGACACCCACAGCAGTGTGGTCGCACATCTCGATGGAAATTTCTTGCTGTTAACCGACATCGAAGCTCCGCGTTACCGACTGGTGCAAGCGCCGGCCAGCAGTGCGTCGGATCGGTCCACTTGGAAAGAGGTGATTCCACAGAGTGAGCACTTGCTCGAATCGGTGTCGGCTGCTGCTGGAGCCCTTTATGCACAGTACCTGCGCAACGCATGTGCCGCAGTCATTCGGACCAACGCAACAGGAGGTGATGCCAAGGAAATTGTGCTGCCGGGAGCGCAGGGAAGCGTCTCCGGCCTCGGTGGAAAATGGACCGATACCGAACTCTTCTACGCCTACACCTCCTTCACGGTACCGACCAGCATTTACAGATTTGACCCGCAAAGCACTGAAAGTCAACTGTTCGCCGCCCCCAAGGTGGCCTTCAATCCGGAAGATTACACTTCAAGCCAGGTTTGGTATACCTCCAAAGACGGGACGAAGGTTCCCATGTTCCTTGTCCACAAAAAGGGCTTGGAACGGGACGGAAAAGCCCCCACTTATCTATACGCTTATGGTGGATTCAACATCTCCCTGACGCCCAGTTTCAGCCCCTCCATCCTGCTGTTGCTCGAGCGGGGTGGCATCTACGCGATGCCCAACTTGCGAGGAGGAGGCGAGTTCGGTGAGGATTGGCACCGCGCGGGGATGCTGGAGCGCAAGCAGAACGTCTTTGACGACTTCATTGCCGCTGGTCAGTACCTGATTGACCAAGGTTACACCCGTTCCGAACGACTCGCCATCGCAGGAGGTTCCAACGGTGGCTTGTTGGTGGGTGCGGTCATGACCCAGCGACCGGATTTGGCCCGCGTGGCCTTCCCTGCTGTCGGCGTGTTGGACATGGTTCGTTACCACCGCTTTACCATCGGGTGGGGCTGGATTCCAGAGTATGGTTGTGCCGACAGCTCCGCGACCGACCTCGCCTATTTGCGCGCCTACTCGCCCTACCACAATCTGAAGGAAGGAACACGCTATCCGGCCACGATGGTGACGACTGCGGACCACGACGACCGCGTTGTACCTGCGCATTCTTTCAAGTTCACAGCGCGTCTGCAGGCCTGCCACGTGGGGCCCGAACCCGTGCTGATTCGGATTGACAAAGACGCTGGCCACGGCGCAGGCAAACCCACCGGGAAAATCCTCGATGAGCAAGCGGATCGTTGGGCTTTCATGTTCCACGAGATGGGCTTGGGGGGCAAGATGGCCGCTCCCCAGCCGTAACACGTGGCGTCCGAACCCCTGGGCTTGGTCTGCGTGAGCGAACCCTGGCCTGAGGACCGTGCGGGTTGTCGTTTGCAGGATGCATTGCCCGGGGTATTTCCCGAAGTGCTACCCTCGCGGAAAGCCTGTAAAAAGGCCATTGATTGGGGGTGGATCCGCGTGCTCCAGCCGGGGGATTCGGTCGGTTTTGTAGGCCAAACCGCCACCCGCATCCAATCGGGATGGCGACTGGTCTTGCACAAACCTCGGGCCGCATGGCCCCTCCCTGAAACCCGACCGTCCCTGCTCCATGCTGCGGGCGTGGAGGTCGCATGGGAAGATGCCCATTGCGCCGTCGTATGGAAGCCGGCAGGGTTGCCCACCCATGGCCCTGCTTCCCGTCATCTCTCCGCGCTGCTGCCGAGCTTGCTGCGCCCATCCAACCTACCCGACGCGCTTCCCCAGCCCAGCCCCGTCCACCGACTCGATGCGGGCACTTCGGGCTGGGTCGCAGTGGCGAAAACCCACCGAACCGCCATGCATTTCCAGCGGCTCTGGTCCCAAGGGGGAGTGCACAAGGGCTACATCGCCCTGGCGGAAGGTCATGTCGAGGCCTCCCTGGACATCCACTTGCCCATCGGGGATCGCGTCGCCTTCTCCCGGGCCACTCCAGCCGGACTTTGGACAGGCCCCAGCGGAGAACCACGAGGCACTTGGCTCCGGCTGGAGCCCGTGACGGGAAGAACCCACCAATTGCGGGTCCATTTGGCCGCCGCAGGTCATCCTTTGGTAGGCGATTCTCGATACGGAAGCCGCCTTCGCCGTGGGGGTGGATGGTACCTCAGTTGCGTGGAGTTGGGCTTTTTTTCCCCTGAACATCCGGAGTTTCTTACCTTTCGTCGCGAGCCACCCCGGAAGTTCACCCGCGGGCGCTCGCCCTTTCCGAGATGATCCTCCGCTTCCTCCGCGCTTCTTACCGCATCCCAGCGTTCTTTTTCCTGACCCTGGTCTACACCGCCCGGCTGCGGAAGGCGCACAAGCAAAGCCACAACGACCCTTGGGCGGCCCATGCGGTCTTTCTCGCATTCATCCAAGCCGTGCGAAAGTTGATGGGCATCCGGGTGCGGGCAGAAGGCCAATTGCCAGAGGGGCCTTCCCTCATCATGGGGAACCACCGCAGCTATGTGGATGTGGTTTTGATCCCCAGCAAGCACCCCATTGCCTTCGTTGCCCGCAGCGAAAGCAAGCACTGGCCCATCATTGGGCCAGGTGCTACGGCCCTGCACACCATTTGGGTGAACCGCAAGGACCGCGACAGCCGGCGGGAGACCCGAGAGGCCGTCCGCAGGCGTTTGGAGGATGGTATGGGCATCGTCCTCTTCCCTGAGGGCACCACCTACATCGGTCCCGAATTGGGTCCTTATCGTCCTTCCATGTTTGTCATAGCGGCGGAGGCGGGCATTCCCATCACACCGGTGGCCATCGAGTACCAAGATCCCACCATTGCGTGGGTCGGTGACGATTGGTTCATCCCGCACGCTTGGAAACACTTCGGCAAGCGGTACATCGATGTCACCGTGCGGTATGGCGAGACTTTCCGGGGCACCGATCCCGACGCGATGCGCCAAAACCTGCGGGATTGGACCCAGCAACAAGTGCTGGACATCCGGAACGGTTACGATCGGAAGCGTTCCCATTCGCACCCCTGAGCCCCCCAGGGCAAATCAGCGCACCACGCTGACCTGGACCTCGAGCGCAGGCAACCCCTGTGCTGGATCCAAACGGAGCCAGTACAATCCCGACCCCAGATCTCCGCAATCCACGGACCACTCCGAAGCCGACGCATCTCCTTCCCGCACTTGCCGGCCCGTGGCATCTTGCAGCGTCCATCGCCAGGTGGAAGCGATGCCAGCAGGGACCACGACCTGCAACCGATCCCGCACCGGGTTGGGGTACAGCTGAAGCCCACCTTGAGCAGCCCATTCCACGCCGTTGGTCAGGTAATTGACCGTTTGGCTCACCGTTCCTTCGCATCCCGCCAAGTCTGATTCCGTAACGGAAATCGTACCCGTCCCGCCCGTCAACTCTCCCCAAACCACGGTGGCTTGGGTCAGGCCCACACCGGCGGCTGCGGAAGTCAGCACCCCACCGGAAACCGACCAAGTGAAGGTGTGCG
>JBIKTK010000215.1:0-3577 GCA_044348125.1 Flavobacteriales bacterium
TTGGGCTTCCACTGGTGTGCCCCCGCCGGACTCTTCGTCAGCTCCCACTCGTAACCGAAGAGGTGCTTGAAGTAATCGTGGCTCCACTGCGTGGGCGTCGTGGTCCAGGCACCCTCCAATCCACTCTTGATGGTATCCTCTGAGTGGCCCTTGCCCATCGCATTGAGCCAACCCATGCTCATGGCCTCGATGGGCGCACCCGCCGGCTCGCGGCCCACGTACTTTGAGGGATCTCCCGCACCGTGCATCTTGCCGAAGGTGTGGCCCCCAGCCACCAAAGCCACTGTCTCCTCATCGTTCATCGCCATCCGTCCGAAGGTCTCGCGGATGTCACGTGCAGAGGCCAAGGGATCCGGGTTGCCATTGGGACCCTCCGGATTGACGTAGATGAGACCCATCTGCACGGCTGCGAGCGGATTCTCGAGGTCCCGATCGCCCTCGTAGCGCTTGTCGCCCAGCCATTCCGTTTCTGCGCCCCAATAAATATCCTCCTCCGGTTCCCAAACGTCCGCACGACCCCCCGCAAAACCGAACGTCTCAAAGCCCATCGTCTCCAGCGCAACGTTGCCCGCGAGGATCATCAAATCCGCCCACGAAATCTGGGCACCGTACTTCTGCTTGATGGGCCACAACAAGAGGCGCGCCTTGTCGAGGTTGCCGTTGTCCGGCCAGCTGTTGAGCGGTGCGAACCGCTGCGTGCCCGTCCCGCCCCCGCCGCGGCCGTCCGAGATGCGGTACGTGCCGGCGCTGTGCCAGGCCATCCGGATGAAGAAGGGGCCGTAGTGACCATAATCCGCTGGCCACCAAGACTGGTTGTCCGTCATCAACTTCGCCATGTCCGCTTTCAGCGCAGCGTAATCGATGGAGGCAAACGCCTTTTTGTAGTTGAAGTCCGCCCCCATCGGGTTCGACTTGGCGGTGTGTTGCCGCAAAATGCCCAGATTGAGCTGGTTGGGCCACCAGTCGCGGTTCGATGTGCCACCGCCGGCGACTTGATTGACCCGCTGGCTGGAGAAGGGGCATTGGGCCGCGCTTCCATTTGCGTTGTTTCCGTGATCCATGTTGGGATTGATTCTAGGCCAAAATTACAACCGCCCCCCCCGGGAAGTTCGACCCAGGTCACACACTGTGCACAACTTTTTGTCTCGGGACGCTGTACCTTTCCGCACCGAAACCCGCGCCATGTCTGATTCTGCGAAGCCCTGCCCCACCTGTGCCAGCCCGTACGGCTATTTCGATGGCACAGCCTGGAATTGTCCTGAGTGCGGTGGGGTTTGGACTGCGGAAGCACCCGAAGAAGTGCAGGAAGCCGACGATGTGGTCCGGGACGCGCTCGGGCACATCCTCCAAAACGGGGACGATGTGGTGGTCATCAAGGACCTGCCCGTGAAGGGCGCGCCCAAGCCGGTCAAGGCGGGGACCAAGGTGAAGAACATCCGCCTGGTCGAAGGGGACCACAACATCGCCTGCCGCATCGAAGGGTTCGGCGCGATGAGACTGAAATCCGAGTTCGTGAAGAAGGCTTGAAGGTCGCAGCGAAAGGGGACGGAACGGCCTGGGCGACCGTGGCGGTGGGGGCGGCCGCCCTCGGGGTGGGTTGGCTGCTGGCCGGCCCCAACTTTGCGGGGTACCGGGTGCACACCTTCGACCTGGGGTTGTACGCAAGGACAGCTTGGGACTGGAGCCACGGCATCCACAATGCGGGCGACGTGCAAGCGGCCATTCCGAAGAGTTTGGAACGCCCCGCGCTGTCCACGCACTTCGACCTGTGGCTCATCTTGTTGGGGCCCGTCGTCCGCCTCTTCGGTGCCCAGGCCCTCCTCTGGGCTCAGCTCCTGGCTCCGCTGTGGGGTTTTTGGGGCCTCTACCGGGTCGGGGTGCAATGGTCGGGCGGGGGATGGCTCGGGCTGGGGTGGGTGCTGTGCGCCGCAACCGGGTTCGGACTTTATCACGCATGGGCTTTTCCTTACCACAGCGAAGTCATCGGATGGAGTTTTCTTCCCTGGTGGTGGTGGGCCCTGATGCAGCCGGGGAGGCGGACTGGGCTTCGTTGGCTGTTCCTGGCCGGGATGCTCGCCGCCAAGGAGGACATGGGCCTGCACATGGCCTTTGTGGCGGCCACGGTCGCCTGGCTGCATCCCCCATCGGCGAACCCCCACCTGCGGCGCGACGCCCTCTGGGACGCGGGCATCGCAGGCACTTACGCCCTGCTGGTCCTCGGCTGGTGGATGCCCGCCTGGGCAGGAGGAGGGGCTGTCTCGAACATCGACCACGGCCCCCCCGCCGCTTGGATCGATGCGTGGAACAGTGGTTCGGGTAGCCGCATCCTGGCCGCCACAGCCGAATTGTTTCGCGCCTTGTTTCTCCACCATGGGGAGCGGCCAGAAGGCGTGATGTGGAAACAAGAATGGTGGCAAGCCCTGGCGCTGTCTGGGGCTTGGCTTTGGCTTCGGCGGCCCGGGGTTTTCCTGATGATCGTACCCTTGGTCGCAGCGAAAATGTGGCACGACAATCCCATGGTTTGGGGCACGCTCAAGCACTACAACATTGCGTTGACGTGGCTCGTGCCGTTGGGGGTGGGTTTGGCCTGGCACCCCACCCTGCAGGGAAGGCAAGGACCGCAGCTGGGCATGGGGCTGTTGCTGGGTCTTGCGGTGGTCGGAAGTGCTGTGGCGACCCGCGGAACCATCTACGATACCCGCCAGTGGGTGGATCGTGCTTCGGTCGATTTCCTGCATCCCGGCCATTGGAAACCGGCCATGTCCCCGGAAGCGGATGCGGAGTGGCGCCGGTTGTTGCCACCCGATGCCGCGGTGAGCGCGTCCCACCACATCGTCCCGCACCTCATCCAACAACCCGTTCTGCGGGGATTTCCCGACCTGCGCGACGCCGTGTACGTGGTCGTCTACGATTTTCCGAAAGGCGACGCTCCTTACACCCGGCAGGAAACCATGCGCCGGGTATCGCAGTTGTTGTCATCCGGCGAGTGGGAGCAGCGAGCGAAGACGCCGGGTCTCTATGTGTTGCGCCGGGTCAACAGCCAATCCACCACCGGGATGTCGGCGGCAGCCCATTCCCCGTCCACCTCGCGCAACCGCTGAACCGGCAGCCAGCAGACGGCGACGTGGTCGTGGCACTGCAAGCGGCTTCGTTCCCCTTCGGCAGACCACTGACAACGGTACACATGCAGGACCACCTCCAAGTCCGGATACCGGTGGGTGACGGCGCACAGGAAGGAACCCACTTCGATGGCCACCCCCAACTCCTCGTGCCACTCCCGAACCAACGCCGCGGCATGCGATTCGCCGGATTCTACCTTGCCACCCGGGAACTCCCACTTGCCATCGAGGTGTGCGTGGGGACTCGGGCCGCGGCGTGCACACAGCACCTCCCCCCGGTCCTCCAACACCCCGGCCACCACCTCGACCCGTCGCATCGCCCCGTCCATCAGCTCGCTTCGCCGCCCCAAATCCGGTTCCACAACGCCGGGAAAAAATCCCGTTCCCGCCCCGGAGGAGGCCCCCCCTCTGCCGCAACGAATCCCCCACCCCCCTCCTCCCTGCGCACCACGACCCGG
>JBIKTK010000216.1:0-3575 GCA_044348125.1 Flavobacteriales bacterium
GCGCAGGTCGAAGCAGAGGGATTCCTGCTCGAACTGCATGTCGCCTTGCTGGAGAACGGGGCGCCCGACCCACGCTCCGGTGGAATCCCGGCGGCCCCAGGCACAGGCCTTGTCCTCGGCGCGGTAGAACACGATGTGGTCCGCCTCGAGCCGGATGTCGTCCATGGCGACCCACGCCGCGCCGAACAGCCGGACGAGACCGCTGTCCGCGCGCATCAGGGTGCTGTCCCGCGCTCCCCACGTGACGGGAGCCGGGAGGGCGCGCGGACGGAGCCCGGGACCGGCTGGTGGAGAAGATGTGGAATCGGTTTGGCCTACAACTTGCCCGCAAAACCCCACGCTTATCCACAGCGCAATCCTCAAAATCCGCAGGCGGCATACCGGCAACCCGCTCGGCGACGTTCTAAATTTGAACAAGGGCATGAATCAACGTTCAAAACTAACCAATCGCGCGGTGCTTTGGGGCCTGTTCCTCGCCGTAGGTCTCTTTGCCGCGTTCACCCCGGCCCCTCCGGCCATGGTGGTGGTCATCGACGCGGGGCACGGTGGGGAGGATCCGGGCAATCTGGGCACCGGCCGCTACAAGGTGACTGAGAAGCATGTCACGCTCGATGTGGCCACGCGGCTCAAGAAGCTCATCCAGGAACGGCATCCGGAGGTGAAAATTGTGATGACCCGCACGGGGGATACGTTTCCGACGTTGAAGGACCGGGTGCGGATCGCGAACGAGAGCCAGGCGGACTTGTTCATCAGTGTGCACTGCGATGCGTTCACCAAACCTACGGCGGTGGGGTCGTCCACTTTTGTGATGGGGATGCACAAGAGCGAGGAGAGCATGCGGGTCGCGATGCAGGAGAACGCGGCCATCTTCCGCGAGAAGGACTACGAGAACCGGTACGATGGCTTCGACCCGAAGGATCCGGACACGTACATCGCGCTTTCGCTCCGGGAATCGGTTTTCCTGAACCAGAGCTTGGAGTTCGGGGCCTTGGTGCAGTCCCAGTTTCGGGACCGGGTGGGCCGGATAGACCGCGGGGTGCGGCAGGCGGGGTATTATGTCATCTCGTTCACCAACATGCCCAGCACCCTCATCGAACTGGGGTTCTTGACGAATTCCACCGAGGAGGATTTTCTGGTGTCTGAGCAGGGCAAAGAGTACATGTCTTCCGCCATCTACCGGGCCTTCAAGTCCTACAAGGACAAGTACCACGGGAACGGTGGCGGTCCTGTTCGCGGCGAGCCTGCACCGCGGGTGCCTGTGGCAGAAAAAGGAACAGAGGCTGTGTACCGGGTCCAGATCCTCGCTTCAGCCACACGAATTCCCAGTACGGACCCCCGGCTTGCCGGTCAGACCGAGGTTGTAGAGTATCTTCGCGACGGACTCTACAAATACGCGGTCGGAGCTGCAACTACTCCGGAGGCTGCTGAGAAGCTCAAAAAATCGCTGCGCGAAAACGGGTTTCCGGGTGCTTTCGTGGTAGCTTTCCAAGGGGATGTTCCTGTCCCCATGGAGGCAAAAGGAAAGACCGGAAACTGATTCAAGTGGCGCGCATATCGAAGGAATTCAAGCTCGGTGTAACGGTGGTGGTGGGCGTCATCCTGCTCATCGTTGGCGTGAATTACCTGCGGGGGTTCAACCCCTTCAAAAAGGCGCAACGGTACTACGCCGTCTACGAAAAAATCGATGGCCTCTCGGTCTCCAACCCCGTCTTGGTCAATGGATTCAAGGTAGGACAGGTCTCCTCCGTGCAGTTCTCCGAACGTGGCGACGGCTCCTTGATTGTCGCCTTCGACCTGCAAGAAATGGCCTTGCAACTCCCTGCGGACTCCAAGGCGAAGATCATCTCAAGCGACCTCTTTGGCACCAAGGCCATCGATTTGATCGCCGGACAGTCGGCGGATTTGGCATCGCCGGGGGACACCCTGCTGAGTGACATCGAGGTGGGCATTGCGGAGGCGGTGCGCATCGAGTTGCTGCCCCTGAAGAACAAGACGTCAGAGCTCATCGATGGCGTCGATGACATCCTCGAGAACCTGAAGGCGGTTTTTGAATCCGATGCCACGACGCAGCTTCCGGCTGCCTTCGAGAGCCTTCAACGCACGGTGCGCACCTTGGAGCACACCAGCACCCAATTGGATGGAATGGTCACGGAAAACCGTGGCAATTTGCGGAGCATGTTGAGCAATGCAGACCAAATCGCTGCCAACCTGCGCAACCACAACGAAGCCCTGGCGAATGTGATTCAGAACTTCTCCCAGATCTCCGACACCTTGGCCGCGATTCAGTTCGCAGCGACGATGGCAAAGGCAGACAAGACCTTGGGGGAATTTGCAGCCATCACCGAGAAAATCAACCGGGGAGAGGGTTCTCTCGGGGCGTTGATCCAATCGGACTCCCTGCACAATGGTTTGCTCCAAACCAACCGCGAGCTTCAGTTGTTGCTCAACGATTTGTACCTGAATCCATGGCGCTATGTGAAGGTCTCGGTGTTTTCAAAAAAGGACGAGAAGAAGTTGTCACAGAAAGAAATGGAAAGGTTGCGGGGCCTCATCGATGAGCAGCTGGAGGAACGTGGTGGCGCATCGGGCTCTGCTCCTACCCCTGATGTCCCATGACGATGATTTATTCCCAGCTCATTTTCTTGGTGTGTCTGTCGGCTGCCGGGGTGCTGTTCACCCGGCGCATGCTGTACATCCGCCGGAACATCCTCAGCGGTCGTCCTGCGGACTTCTCGGATGCGCCGAAGGAGCGGTGGCGTACGATGGCCCGCGTGGCCTTGGGCCAGTCGAAGATGGTGACCCGCCCGTTCGCGGGGGTCTTGCACCTCTTGATCTATGCTGGCTTCGTCATCATCAACATCGAACTCCTCGAAATCGTCCTAGACGGGTTGCTGGGAACCCACCGGCTGTTCGCAGGGTACCTGGGCGGGGCGTACGATTTCCTGATTGGGACCTTTGAGTGGCTCGCAGCCGGGGTTTTGGTGGCCTGCGTTGCCTTCCTGGTGCGTCGACATGGCGGGGCGATTGCCCGGTTCCGGGCGGGCGAACTCGCCGGCTGGCCCTCCCGGGACGCCAACATCATCCTCGTGGCGGAAATTCTGCTCATGTTCGCCTTCCTGAGCATGAACGCTGCGGATGCCCTGCTCCAGTCGCGGGAAGTGGCGCATTACCCTGAAGCCGGTGCATTTCCGGTGAGCCAGGCCCTGCAGCCACTCTACGAGGGCCTGTCGAACGGGGCGCTGGTGGCCTTGGAGCGCGGCATGTGGTGGTTCCACATCCTCGGCATCCTCGCCTTCTTGGTTTACGTGCCCCACTCGAAGCACCTGCACATCTTGCTCGCCTTCCCCAACACCTATTACTCCCGGTTGCGGGCTTCAGGCCAAATGGACAACATGCCCACCATCCAAAGCGAGGTGCAGGCCATGCTCGACCCGTCCGCAGCTCCCCCCGCGCCGAGCACCGATGCGCCCGCTCGGTTCGGGGTTCAAGACGTCACCGACCTCACGTGGAAGCAACTGTTGGAGGCTTACACCTGCACGGAGTGTGGGAGGTGCTCGTCGGTTTGTCCTGCCCAC
>JBIKTK010000008.1:0-10796 GCA_044348125.1 Flavobacteriales bacterium
GAGCGGCGAGCGGCGTGGACCCAGCGAGGGCCGGACACGGCCGAGCGGCGAGCGGCGCGGACCCAGCGAGGGCCGGACTCGGCCCGAGGGCGAGCGGCGCGGACCCAGCGAGGGCCGGACACGGCCGAGCGGCGAGCGGCGCGGACCCAGCGAGGGCCGGACTCGGCCCGAGGGCGAGCGGCGCGGACCCAGCGAGGGCCGGACTCGGCCGAGCGGCGAGCGGCGAAGAGAAACATCGGGGCGCCATTCGGAACCCCGACAATTCGGTCGAGGTACCGATCGTCCCGTCCAGAACAGCGCGTCGGAATCTGAAAGCAAATTCAGCCTGAAATCCTTTTTGGGATTCGGGAAGAAGCGCTGAGGAAGCCGGGAGTGGGACCCTTGATTTTTCAGGGATAAAACAAGTAGAAAAAAACGGATGCGAGAGGGCGGTCTTTTCTTCGTGTCATGCAACTTTGTGCCCAAATGAACAACCAACGCATTCTCATCGCCGTTGTGGCCGTTTTGGTCATTGTGTGTGGGGTTTTGGCCTACAAACTCACCCAGAAAACGGATGTTATCGAGGTCATTGAAGAGGAAAAAGTCGCGCTGACGGATGAGCGCGATGAACTGCTCAAAGACCTCGAAGCCCTTCAATTCTCTTACGACACCCTGAAGACGGAGAATGAAGTGATGATTGCTGAAATCGCAGACCAGCGGGATCAGATCGAGAAGTTGATGAAGCGGGTTCGGGGCAACAAGGGCTCGTTGTCGAAGGCGAAGAAGGAGGCAGAAACCTTGCGCACCATCATGAAGGGTTATGTGGCCACCATCGACTCCCTGAACCAACTGAACCAAGCACTCATGGCTGAAAACGAGGGCATGCGCGCACAGGTGCAGGAGGTAGAGTCCCGGAGCCAAGAGTTGTTCATCCGGCAACAGAACATGGAGGGCATGATCAGCACGGGCAAGATTCTGACCGCTGCGGGTGTGACCGCCCAACCGCTTGAGTTGGTGAATTCCGGGCGTCAACGGGAGGCGAAAAGGGCGAACCGTACGGACATGGTTCGCGTTTGCTTTTCCCTGTTGGAGAACCGGATTGCCGATACAGGAAAGCGCGCCGTTTTTCTGCAGGTGGTGGACGCTAGTGGCAAAGTGCTTTCTTCGGACTCAGAAGCTTCGATGGAGACACCTGGAGGCACCCCGGTGAGCGTGAGCCGAAACATCGATTACACGCGAGAACGACTGGATGCTTGCATCTTTTTCCAACCTGCGGTGGAAATGGCTCCGGGTACCTACAAGGCGTATGTCTTGGATGGTGACAACCGCATCGGTTCGGTCGAGTTCGTCCTCCGCTGATTTTTCAACGCCTGCAAACCCCAAGGGTTCGCAGGCAAATGGAAAGTCCTGCCGAAAGACTTGCGGGTTTCCTTTGGTCCATGGTGGACACAGAAGGTGGAGATGGCCTGGTGGCAAACGGAAGGGGAACGCCAGCAGAGCAAACGAAGAAGGCACGGGGGCTATGGGGGGAAGACTTGGCTGTGAAGCATTTGCGCGCGCATGGGTACGAAGTGGTATGCCGAAATTGGCGCTACCGCCGGTATGAAATCGACTTGGTTTGCAAGCACCGTTGGACCTGGGTGTTTGTGGAAGTCAAGGTGCGCGCGGCCCGGAATGAACGGCTGGGGTTTGAATGGTTTCCTGAGAACCAGCAACAGCGGATCGTCCGGGCGGCCCATCACTTTTTGTTGCAACAACGAGGAGCTGATCGGAATGCTCGCTTTGACGTGATTTTCATCCAGCATGAACGAGGCAGCTGGCGGCTAGACCATTGGCTGGACGCCTTCCTGCCCCGTGCCAACCGTTAGTCGGAGTGGGCGGGGGCAGTACCCCATGCCACCTCGGACTTCAACCCTATCTTTGTCCCAAATTCGCCCAGATCATGAACAACGATTCGCCATCCGGGCGGCGGGGTACAACCACCCGACGTTCCACTGAAAAAAGCCGACCCACTGCATCACGCCCCTCAGGACGATCTGAGAAGCCAGCAGGTGCCGCTGAAAAACGTCCGCGTGCACAGGGTCCAGGTGTATCGGAGCGCAACCAGTCTCCCCGCTCGGGTGGGAAAGCTCCTGCCGCGGCAGGGGGAAAGACCTGGGAAAAGCGCCCCAACTCCGGCGCCAAGTCCGGTGGGACGGGTGGAAAAGCCCCTGCCGCGGCAGGGGGAAAGACCTGGGAAAAGCGCCCCAACTCCGGCGCCAAGTCCGGTGGGACGGGTGGAAAAGCTCCTGCCGCGGCAGGGGGAAAGACCTGGGAAAAGCGCCCCGCTGTTGGAACCACATCTCGCGCCACCGGCGGGAAGTCTGCGGCCACAAGGCCCGATTCTCGCGGCGAACAGCCGCGATCCGCAGTACCGTTCAAGCCTGCGGGACGGCCTAGCTACGGACCGGGTTCGGGTCGCGCTCGAAAGCCCGAAGTTTCCGCGCCCAAACGTACTGTCGATCCCAATGGGCCCATGCGGCTCAACCGCTACATCGCGAACGCTGGCCTCTGCTCCCGTCGGGAAGCCGATGTGTTGATCGAGAGCGGTGCGGTCACCATCAACGACGAAGTGGTCATCACCCTGGGGGCCCGGGTCGGATTGGGGGACGTCGTCAAGGTCGGTGGAGACACAATCAAACCGGGCAAGAAGCGTTACGTCCTGATCAACAAACCGAAAGGGGTCATCGCCGCCATGGAAGATGCTGGCGGCAAGCGCACCTTGCTGGATCTTTTGCGCGGAAAGTTCAAGGAGGTGCTTACCCCCATCGGAAAGATGGACCGGGATGCCACCGGCCTGATGCTGCTCACCAACGACGACGAGATGGCCCAACGGCTGCTGCACCCCAAGAATGCCATCCGAAAGCTTTACCACGTCACCCTCGTGGAGAAAGTGAACCCCCGTCACATCGAAGAGATCGCGGAAGGTGTGGTCATTGAGGAGGGCATGGTTCGGGCAAAAAACATCAGCTATGTGGGCGAAGAACGACGCCAAATCGGGTTGGAAGTGATTTCCAATCGAAGCCGAATCGTGGAGCGTTTATTTGAACATTTTGGTTACCACATTGCGAAAATTGATCGGGTCACCATCGCGCACTTAACAAAAAAGGACCTTCCGAGGGGTTACTTTCGCGAACTGACAGAAGCGGAAATCAATCTCTTCCGCATGACCACCACCTGATGGAAAACGACGGTTTGGGGCATGACAGCTTGGTCATCATCCCCACTTACAACGAAATAGAAAACATCGAGCGGATGCTCGATACGGTGATGGCCTTGCCCCATCCAGTGGACGTGCTGGTGGTGGACGACGGGTCGCCGGATGGAACTGCTCAGCTGGTGCGGGCAGCGATGGCCGTCCACCCGGGCCGCATTCACTTGTTGGAGCGAAGTGGGAAGTTGGGATTGGGGACCGCTTACATCGCTGGCTTCCGTTGGGCACTGGAGCGTTCCTATGCCTACATCTTCGAGATGGATTGTGATTTTTCACACGATCCCCAGGACTTGATTCGCTTGCGCCAAGCATGCTTAGACGGGGCCGATGTAGCCATCGGCTCCCGATACGTGAAGGGAGGACGGGTAAGCAACTGGCCCTGGGATCGGATTTTGATGAGCTATTTCGCCTCCTGGTACGTCAATGCCGTCCTGTGGTTGGGCGTTCGAGACAGTACGGCTGGATTCAAGTGTTACCGCAGGGCCGTGCTGGAGCGAATGGATTTGGGGCGGATTCGTTTTGTGGGTTACGCTTTCCAAATCGAAATGAAGCACACCGCGAAACAACTGGGCTTTCGCATTCAAGAGGTTCCCATCACCTTCGTGGATCGTCAGTTTGGAACCAGCAAGATGAGCATGGGGATTTTTAAAGAAGCTGTCATCGGCGTTCTGCAAATGCGGTTTCGGAGCGTAAAGCCCCAACAAGCCTGAGGACAGATGGCCGGAAAAGTACTTTTTTCCAGAGCACAGGTGGTCAATGCGGGGGAAGTCAAGACCGCGGATGTCCTCGTACATCTAGGGAAAATCGTTGCCGTAGGCGATCTCTCAGAACCCGAAGCTGAGCGAATTGACGCCCGAGGTTGCTGGCTGATGCCCGGCTGCATCGACGACCAAGTCCACTTCCGGGAGCCCGGATTGACCCACAAGGGCGAAATCTCCACCGAGTCGCGTGCCGCAGCAGCAGGGGGCATCACTTCCTTCATGGAGATGCCCAACACGGTGCCCAATGCCCTGACGCAAAGTTTGTTGCAGGAGAAATATGACCGGGCAGCGGAAGTCTCTCCGGTCAACTACTCCTTCTTCATGGGGGCGTCCAATGACAACCTGGCTGAAGTGCTGAAGACCGATCCCCGCACCGTTTGCGGTGTCAAAGTCTTCATGGGTTCGTCCACGGGCAACATGCTGGTCGATCAGACGGAAGTGCTGGAAGGCATCTTCAAGGAAAGCCCCACTCTGGTGGCTGTGCATTGTGAGGACGAAGCCACCGTACGCGCCCAACTTGCTGCGGCGGAAGCGCGATTTGGCGAGGACATCCCCGTTTCCATGCACCCCGTCATCCGGGATGCAGAAGCATGCTACCGCAGCTCCTCCCGGGCCGTGGAGATGGCCCACAAGTGGGGGACGCAGTTGCATGTTTTGCACATCTCGACCGCACGGGAGTTGGCGTTGTTTCGGTCGGGTTTGGCCTTGAAAGACAAGCGGGTAACTGCCGAGGCCTGCATCCACCACCTGTGGTTCAGCGATGCAGATTATGCCACGTTGGGCAACCGAATCAAGTGGAATCCGGCGGTGAAAACGGCGCTGGACCGGCAGGCGTTGCGCGCGGCACTGCTCGATGGCACCATCGACGTGGTGGCGACGGATCATGCGCCGCACACGCTCGAGGAGAAGGGTCGGTCGTACAAGCAGGCTCCCTCGGGAGGGCCCCTGGTGCAGCACGCCCTGGTGGCCATGCTCGAATTGGTGCACCAAGGGGTGTTGCCCGTGACGCGGGTCGCCGAATTGATGGCGCACCGGGTGGCGGAGCTGTTCCGGATCGAGGACCGGGGTTACATCGCTCCGGGTCAGTGGGCTGATTTGGTCTTGGTGGAACCCCATGCACCCTGGGAGGTGACCCGTTCGGGACTGCTTTACAAGTGCGGATGGTCTCCCTTCGAGGGGACGGTGTTCACCTCCCGCATCCGGGAAACCTGGGTCAATGGGGTGCGGGTTTGGGATGGGGAGAAAATCTGCGGCGCCGCGGGTCAACGGCTCACGTTTGCGCGATGAAAGGAGGGGTCTGGTGGGCCAGTTTGCTGCTCTGTGCGGGCTGCTGGGGCGTCGCACCTGAAGAGGACCCGAATCCCACACCTCCGGAGAACGTCATGGACCGGGAGACCTTTGTCCGGGTTTTTGCGGAGACCCAGCTCGTCGAGTCGGCCTACAAGTTGCACTATTTCGGTCAAGACGATCCCGGGAGATGGGTGAGCCAAGCTTACGGAGAGGTATTCCAGCGGCTGGGTGTGTCCGATTCCTTGTTCTGGCGAAGCCACGCGTGGTGGTATGCCCATCCGGCTGCCATGGTCGGGGTTTTGGAGGAAACGACGGAGGTGTTGAACCAGTTGGAGCGATCATCGGGGTTGAGCAATGGCCGGGTGCAGCCAGAGACCCTGTCACCGACCCCGCGGGTGGCCGTGGACTCGACCCGGGTACGACGCACCGAGGGGCAGAAACGCATGCCCAAAACGGGGTCTTGAAGATGCCGCAGGGGCGAAAACCTCAGCGCACGCGGGCAGCCCGGTAGGCTTGGGCCGCGTCTTGAATCGCTTCGGACAAAGGTGTATACTGCCATTCGATGCCCCGGGCGGCGAACCATTGCGGCAGTTTGTCTGTTCGGTAGGTGAAGTTCCGGTGGGTGTTGGCCAAACCCTCCCGCGTCATCCAGGTCCGCATCCCCAGCATCCGCTCTTGAACCCAACCCCATCTCCACAGCGCCCCCGCCAACCAGGGAGGCAATGCGTACCGAGGGGCCGGTCGACCCAGGGCATGGGCCAGCTGATTCAGCACGGTGCGGTGGGGAACCTGTTCCGAAACCAGGATGAAACGCTCTCCCCAAGCGCCGGACGCGGGGAGCAGGTGTGCGGCGCGGGCCACGTCCTGAACGGCGACGTAGCCGTTGGATCCCAGGGGGTAGAACGGGAGACCTCGGTGGACGCGGTCGAAGAGCGCCGCGGAACTGCGGCCGAAGTCGCCCGCGCCGAGGATGACGCCCGGGTTCAGGACCACGACCCGCAGTCCCTCCTCTTGGCCTCGCCAGGCCTCCAGCTCCGCACCGAACTTCGAGCGGGCATAGTGGGAGACCCCCGGACCGTCCTCAAAGGGCGACTCCTCATCCGTCACGCCCTCCGGACTCCGCCCCAGTGCCGCCACCGAGCTCACATGGACCAACTCCAGCACCCCTTCGTGGAGCATCGCATTCACCAGATGCCCCGTCCCCTCCCGGTTGATCCGGTACATCTTCGCTGCGTCCCGATGATGGAACGACACCCAGGCTGCGCAGTGGATGACCCGATGACACCCGCGGACCGCGTCCTCCAGCGAAGCCCCGTCCTCCAGCGAAGCCGTTTGCCAGTGGATTTGGCCTGCGGCCTCTGCACCTCCCCAACCCCGGACCGCCAGGAATTCCTGCAACTCCGCGCGCGCCGCTTCCGGGCGGGCGATCAGCCGAACCCTGACCCCCTGAGCCAACAGCTCCGTGAGCACCCAGCGCCCCACCAAACCCGTCGCGCCCGTGAGTCCAATCATGGAGCGAAGTTAGTGCACACCCCAGACCCCAGACGAGCGGCGAACGAACCGCTTCCGCAGTAGATTGCGCCGCCCGCCGCGATGAAAAAGGCCCAACACCTCACGGACTTGCTCCGCCGTTTGCCCCATGAGCCCGGCGTTTATCAGCACTTCGATGCCGAAGGGCGCCTGCTGTACGTCGGCAAGGCGAAGGACCTCAAAAAGCGGGTCAGCAGTTACTTCACAGCGCAGGCCCAACAGCACTTCAAGACCCGGCTGCTCGTCGCCCGCATCGCCGACGTCCGGTGGATGGTCACGCCCACCGAAAACGACGCGCTGCTGCTGGAGAACAGCCTCATCAAGGAGCACAAGCCGTTCTACAACATCCAGCTCAAGGACGACAAGACGTACCCGTACGTGGTCATCCGCAAGGAGCCGTTTCCGCGCGTGATTCCGACCCGGCGTTACCAGAAGGATGGCGGTGAGTACTTCGGTCCTTTCACGAGTGGACGTTCCATGCACGCCGTGCTGGACCTGTGCCGCAAGCTGTACCCCATCCGCACCTGCAACCTCGTTTTGAGCCCCGAGAACATCGCGGCGGGCAAGTTCCGGGTGTGCTTGGAGTACCACGTGGGCAACTGCCTCGCGCCGTGTGTGGGCCACCAGACGGCGCCCAGCTACGACGAGAACATCCAGGCCATCCGCCACATCCTCCGGGGGAACCTGCAGGAGGCCATCGGGGTTTTGGAAGGCCAAATGCGCCAACACGCAGCGGCCTTTCGTTTCGAAGCTGCCGCACAGCTCAAGGCCCGCCTCGAGGACATGCGCCAGTTCCAATCCCGCAACACGATCGTGCACCCCACCATCGACGATGTGGAGGTGTTCAGTGTGGCGAGCGATGCCCGGGCGAGTTACGTGAATTTCCTCCGGGTGCACCGGGGTTCCATCGTGCATGGGCACACGTCGGAGATCCGGAAGCGGTTGGACGAGACGGACCGAGAGGTGCTGGAGGCGGCGATTCCCCTGATTCGAGATCGGTTTGGGAGCGACGCCCGCACCATCTTCACGCCCTTCGTCATCGATGCGGTGGTGCCTGGCGTGCAGTTCGTGGTGCCGCAGAAGGGCGACAAGCGGCGGCTCATCGAACTCTCGGAGAAGAATGCGCAGTCCACCCGCGCGGACCGGCAGAAACAGCTGGAGCAGACGGACCCCGAGCAGGCCACGGCACGCTTGTTGGAGACGGCGCGGTTGGATTTGCGTTTGGCCTTGCCGCCCACGCACATCGAGTGCTTCGACAATTCGAACATCCACGGAACCCATCCGGCTTCTGCTTGTGTGGTGTTTCGCAATGGGAAGCCGGCGAAGGAGGATTACCGCAAGTTCAACATCCAAACGGTGACGGGACCGGATGACTTTGCGTCGATGCGGGAGGTGGTGTTGCGGCGTTACAGCCGGTTGCTGGAGGAGGGGGCGGCTTTGCCGCAACTGGTCATCATCGACGGGGGGAAGGGGCAGTTGTCGCATGCGCTCGAAGCGCTGGAGGAATTGGGGATACGGGGTCAGGTGGCGGTGATCGGGATCGCGAAGAAGCTGGAGGAGATTTACTACCCGGGGGATTCTGTGCCGATCTACTTGGACAAACGGTCGAGCACGCTGCGGCTCATCCAGCAACTGCGGAATGAGGCGCACCGGTTTTCATTGGCGCACCACCGGCAACGGCGGAGCAAGGCGGCGCTGCGGTCGGCGTTGGACGATGTTCCCGGGGTGGGACCGGCGACGCGGCGCAAGTTGCTCCAGCATTTCAAGACGGTCCAAGCGGTGCGTCAGGCGACTCCGGAGGCATGGGGGGAGGTCGTTTCGCCGCGGGTGGTGGCGGCCTTGGCGGCCCATTTTCGACCCGAGGTCAGTCGAGAAAACGGGCCGCCTGGTCCGGCCTGAGCCCGGGGGGACGCAGGTCACAAGCTTCGGCCACCCCCCAACGATGTCGGTGCCGGCTCACGAACCGGTAAACCGCCTCCGAAACCCACGGCACCGCACCCAATCCCCCCAGCGTTCCACCCCAGGGACACCGGAGATACGGCCCCAACCCCCGAACCGCCGCCGTCCGAACCGACACCGCTTCCCCCCCGCTCGCCCGCCACAACACCACCGACTCCAGCGGCGGCGTCCGCAACCCCTCGGGAACCCGGTCCTCCGCCCACCGACCCTGCAGCGGCGCGAAGTACAACCCACTGTCCACCCGCTCCCATCGGATCACCCACCGCAACGCCCGGGCGCAAAGCCCACATGTCCCGTCGTAAAAAAGAATCGCCCTTGGCTCCACGCCCGCACCCGCACCAGGATCCGGCGCCGCACCCCGCTCCGCACCCGCCACACCCCCCACCCTACCAGCGGAAGTGCCCATCCTCCATGCCCTGCGTCAACCGACGATATTCCGCCACAATCTCCCGAACCACCTCCCCTGCCGGCAGTATACGATCGATGTTGCCGCTGACCTGCCCGATTTCCAACTCCCCCTCCTCCAGGTCGCCCTCGAACATCCCCCGTTTCGCCCGCCCCCGGCCCAACAATTCACGCAACTCCTCTTCCGTGGCACCCCGCTCTTCTGCCACCCGAACGCGTTCGTAGAAACCATTGTGCAACAACCGCACCGGTGTGAGCGGCTTCAGTTGCAGCGAGGTTTGGCCTTCGGCAGCAGCCACCACACGGGCTTTGAACGCGTCGTGGGCAGAGGATTCCGGCGTGGCAACAAAACGGCTTCCAATTTGCACCGCCGAAGCCCCCAAGGCGAACGCGGCCAAGGTGGTCCGGCCATCCTGGATGCCGCCCGCTGCTATGACCGGGATTTCGCAGGCATCCGCCACCGCGGGCACCAAGCACATCGTGGTCGTCTCTTCCCGCCCATTGTGTCCTCCCGCTTCAAACCCCTCTGCTACCACCGCGTCGACACCAGCATCCTGTGCCTTGAGGGCAAACTTCACAGAACTCACCACATGCACCACCCGGATGCCATGGGACTGCAAATGCCGGGTCCACGTCTTCGGGTTGCCGGCGCTCGTGAACACCACCGGGACCCCGAGCTCCACCACCGTGGCCATGTGCGCTTCGATGTCGGGATACAACAGGGGAATGTTCACGCCGACGGGCTTTTTGGTTTCCGCCCGTGCCTTCAGTATGTGCTCCCGCAACACCTCGGGGTACATGGAGCCGGCGCCCAACAGCCCCAGCCCACCTGCCTCTGCCACGGCGCTGGCCAGTCTCCAGCCCGAACACCAAATCATGCCGGCCTGGATGATGGGATACTCCACACCCAACAGCTGGGCGACCCGATTCTGCGGAAGTGTCATGGTTCGAAAATACGCTGGTTCGCAGCCAGAACTTGTTCGTCCAGTACTTGCGATCGGTAAAAAGCACGTGCCCGGGCCGACAGGGCCTCCCATTCCCCGGGCGTCAACTGCAGCATCTGGTGGAGTCCGCGGGTCCAGGCGCCATCAGACACCGGGCCATCCCATCCGATGCCTCGCGTTTCGAGTTGACGCCAAGGGGTTTGGTCGCTGATCACCACCCCGCAACCCCGGGACCAGGCCTCCACGATGGCGTGTCCGAAGTTCTCCTGTTGCGTCGGCGAGAGCAAGAAGTGCGCGCCATCCAACACCTGGCCCACAGCTTCCGGTGCCAATCCCCCATGAAAGTAGACAGGGTGCTTGCACGCATCGGCCGCCGCTCGGCACTGGTTCATGTACGCCGCATCCTCAGGCGGCCCCACGATGTGAAGTTCCCAGGGGTGATCACCTCCGTAGGCCGCGAGAGCCTCCAAGACCACGTGTACCCGCTTGACGGGATGAATCCGTCCCACCACGGCGAGCACCCACCGATCCCGTGGCCTCGGTGGACCCATCGTGGGCGGTGGAGCGGGCAAATTCTGGGCGACGAAGACGTTTGCGTTCGGAAAACGAAGCCTGATCTCCTCTGCCTCCCGCCCCGTGGAAGCATGCCAGCGAACCCCCCGGAACACGGTCCGG